>JANNPM010000078.1:0-12551 GCA_031400145.1 Chryseolinea sp.
GATCATAGTTGCCGGTGCTGCATTGTGATAACAATCCAACTGCCAATACCAATAGCGAGCATGTTCTTTTCACGTTCCGTCAGGGTTCTAAAATTAAAAAAGGCTTGCCGGTATACAAACCAGCAAGCCGCTAACCTATCACTAAACCTAAACTTAGTAGGCCTTATTTAACGGCTGGAATTCGCTCCATCCGTTAGTCCAGTCTGTTGCACCAAAAGCGCCGCGGTACGTTACATCCTTAATGAAGAATGCGTTATCGGTGAATTTGGCGTTGCTGAAATCCGCCCCGGTAGACAATGTACCGGTTGTCAGCGCAAAATCAGGATTTGAAGGATAGTTTGAAGATGTTTGTCCACCCCAGAATAGGCCTCTGTTTATGCCCAGCTCAGCATAAGGTTCAATTGATCCTGCCGGAGAGCCTGCTACAGGTGACCATAACGCACCAGTAACAGGTTTAAGAAGTGTATTATTGTTCGCTTCAAAGTAGGTCTTTAACGGCGTGACGTCCCCTGCAACACCGTCTGTAGTAAGTCCTGTCGCAAATGCCACGTTGTTTGCTGTAACTGACTGTAACGACTCATTGACATTGGGAGAAGCCAGCACGTTGTATGCCAGAACAGCACTACCCGAATTAAGGTTTGACAACGTAGGTGCATCGTCCAATCTTATTCCAACAGGGAAGCCTGACAAGAATGAGTTAAATAATGACATCGAGGTTCTCCTCCGAATATGTAGTGCATTCTGATAGTTAGCCGATATTGCACGGGTTGATGTTCCGGCACTTCCTGTGCCTGTGTTAACATCGCGTGGACCAAGTACGGTAATGTTTGAGAAGACAGGTCTTGTATAGCCAGCCGCTCCTAAATTTGTTTCTGCGTCGGTCCCCTGGTTATCACTTTCGAATGAGTTGGAGCCTGATTGATCCGCGAAAAAAGTATTTCTTACTGCAAGTCCGAACTGAACGTTACCGGAATAGCCATAGTCAGTATCGAAATCATCATCCCATGTAGAAAGCGACACAAGGTAACTGGCATTGACCGTACCACCGAACCACTCGAATGCATCATCACCGCCGAAGGAAGTTTGCACATGATGAATCGTTGTGCCAGTTCCCACAGCACCCATGGTAAGGCTGTTTGTCTCGTTGTTAGGCGTAAGCTCTATTCCGCCATATTCTATGCGCACATAGGTAAGCGATCCCGCATTGTTGTCAGCGTTGGTCGTTTGGTCTGCTGCCGGGTAAACAACGCCATACGTCTGCGCTGGCGTGATCCCTTCAATAGCGGGCGCTGCATTTTGATTGACCCATCCATTGCCAAGCAATATGATTCCACCCCAATCACCGCGGTCCCTTGAACCTACAGGAAGCGCAGAGGTAAACACGATTGGTTCCGTTTCGGTTCCGTTGGCAATGAGTTGTCCCCCTGGCTGAACAATGAGTGTGCCCTTCGAAGACTTTTCGCCTTTTATAACAGTTCCCGCAGGAATTGTAAGTGTTACTCCGCTTGGTATAAAAGTATAACCCCTGATAAGATAAACAGTATTTGCATCCAGTGCTTGGGTGGTGAGGGTCCCTGAAAGCGTGATAACAGGATCACCAACGGTAAGTGTAAAGTTCGCGATCGCGGACGAATAACCGTCGCTATCAGTAGCCTGGAAAGAAATAACAATCGTAGAGCCAATTACCGCATTCTCGGAAATTGTATAGGTATATACCTGCTCAAAAGAAGTTGCCCCCGCGATGGCGTAATTTTCAGCTTCACTGCCAGATACGTAAACAGTCAGCGACTCGCCGCCGGCGGGAGCATCAACTGTTGCTGTAATGGTAACTGATCCTCCTGGAACATTTGCCGCAGATGTCGGATCGATAGATACAACAGGCGCAGGCTCTGCCCCTTCTTCGTCATCGCAACCCTGAAACACCAGTGTTCCTACTGCCGCTCCCAGAAAGAACAGGAGCTTTGTAATTTTTTTCATGCTTTGATTATTTAAGTTTAAAAGTCAAAATTAGAGGAGCATCTCCGCCTGGCAGTTACTAACGAATTAACAATTTATTATCGCAGTGTTATCGTATTCATAATTCTTTAACATACGGAAGATCCTGTTGTATACAATTGACCAAATGGTCATGATAACTGCATTTCAGACAATTGTTTAATAGAGTCATATCAAAGATCACTCCAAAAGATCACTCCATTTTTCCAAACTTGTAGGTTACCCCTAAAGAGAACTGACTCCCTATGGTGTAGCGCCTGATGACCGCCTCCTGATCTTCAATTTCGTTATCCAGATCGTTATCCTGGTAGATTCTGTACGCGGCATTCAAAAGATTCTGAGCATTTATCTTTGTCTCTAATCGCTTTGCCCAGGTTTTGGATATCTGGACATCAAGTGACTGACGAGGCAATTCCCACATGGTGGGATAAATTACATCGCCCACCGAGAATATACGGGGTCCGAAAACATTATACGCAACATTGGCCAAGAACCCTGCCTCCTCATCATTGTAATACAAACCGAAGTTAACAATGTAAGGGGATTGACCCTGAAGAGGTCTGGTCTCCTGCAAGTTCTGCTGTTGATCTCCCACGTCAACTTCGCTGTCAATCCATGAAGCATTCAGATTAACAGAAGTGTTCCTCAGCAATTTTGAAACGCCGAGACTGGCAAGGCTTTTCCTAAATTCCAGTTCCAGGCCATAGGAATAAGCGCGGTCAGCGTTTCCAAAATAGAATTGTGGATTATCGGACGTCACCTGAAGGTACATTTCTATCGGATCCTTGAAGTCCTTATAAAACGCACCAAGGCTTATCATTTCTCCCGGATTAGGATACATTTCCCATCTCAGATCAACGTTATTTATAAACGCCGTGTTGAGGCCGGGCGTGCCATAAATACTGGCTTCCAATTCAAACTGGTAATACAGAAAGGGAGCAAGCTCACGAAACTCTGGCCTGTTAACGGTACGACTGTATGCAATTCGCGCCAGGGAACGATCCGTTAGATTGTAGGCTATATTCAACATTGGAAGCGCGGCAAATATAGCGTTGTCTACATCAACGGCGTCCCCGTTCGTCCTATTTGCCTCTAAAGTCTGCACATTGTATTCCCCTCTAAAGCCAGGAGAGATATCAAATTTACCTACCGTGACGGACGCTCCGACATAACCTGCTGTTAACAAGTTTGTTCCTTCGTACGAATCTTCTGCAGTAGTAGCGTCCTCGATGACGAAACCATTCGACCTTTTAATATTTGATGGTGAAAATATATCGCTTAACGGGAGTCTTCTGAGCTCTTCTCCTATGGCTTGATCAAAGTCAGCTCCATCAGGATAGAGATAATTTACATATCTCGCATCAAAGGATCTTGTTTTATACTCTCCAAAATACCCGGCTCTTAAAGTTGCAACTCGCGTATCATCCTTGTCTCCAAACTTCTTTTCAAAGTTCAGCCCGTGAGAATAGCCACGGTCCTGCAGTTCAGACCAGAAACGACCGGTCTCAAAGATGTTTCCTCCTGAAGGAAGTTGCATGGCGTACGGCTCAGACGTCTCCTGAAAAGCCTTGTCCCGGATGGTCCTGAACCTTCTGTAATCGGGTTCATTCCTGTTCACATCATTCAAGCCGAATACCCAGTTCAACGTAGCATTTTCCTCCTCACCTAATGCGTGTGTGCCTTCAAGCTGTCCGGAATAAATCCGGCGGCTGAGAAAATGATATGCATAGTTCTTACGATCATAATTAGGAAGCTGGTAAAAATCTGTGCCTGTGCGCAAGATGGTTTCATTTTCACCAATTTGAACGAATAAGTTCTTAAACTCAACCCTGAAACGGTCATTGAAATCGAACAGCCAGTTATGCAATGCATTTATCCGGACACCATTGCTGGTATAGCTGTCGTTATATGAAAATCGTTCAACAGTACTGTTTACATCAAATGAATTGTAGCGTTTAAAGATTGCCTCCGTATGCTGATAACTGTTGGAGTAGCCAATTATGGTAAGGTTATTGAATTGCATATTCCCGATGGTGAATGGCTGTGAAGTAGAGACATTGAATCCCATATCAACAGGCGCTGCTTTGGTTGTATAATCGAAATTATTGGTCAACGATTTCCCAGCACGTTCACGCAAGCTTGAATTGTTGGCCGACGCTTCCAATGCAGCTACCGTTGGGAAATTATCAGGCAAATCCCGGAAGCCGTCATCATATCCGAGAAAATCAGTATCACTTCCCTCAGACTGGTTATAATCTTCTCCTGTTGTGTTAGTCCTGTATCCAACATTTGCCCCTACATTGAAGAATCTTTCGCCGGTTGGTTTCTTTGTGATGATCTTTATTACCCCGCCGGCAAAATCACCGGGTAACTCCGCAGATCCTGACTTATAAATCAGCAACTGGTCAATGGCTCCGGCGGGAATAAGGTCAAAGGAAAATGAACGCCTGTCTATCTCTGTGCTCGGACCGATCACACCGTTGATCATCACCTGGTTATATCGCTCAGGTATTCCACGAATAAGAACAAACCTGTTATCAGATATGGTCACGCCGGACACGCGCTGCATAACCTGCGCAGCATCGCGATCCGGAAGTTTAACAATCTGCTCCGCTGAAATTCCGCTAACAACCAGCTTGCTTTCCTTAATAGCATTTAACAGAGACATATCATTGTTAATCTCTCTCGTCCCCCGCACTACAATCTCCTGAAGTTCTGTTGCATCATCCTCCAGCATACCGACATTCACGGTAACAATTTTGCCGCTTTCGACAGTTATGTCAGGAATGATGTGCGACTTATAAGTAATAAATGAAATTGCTAACGAATAGGTACCAGGCTTGATGTTAGGAATGTTAAATTTCCCTTCTACGTCCGTCGCCGCGCCAACCTGCGTTCCTTGTATAACAACGTTGGCTCCAATAATCGCCTCCTTTGTTTTTTCATCAGTAATAACGCCCGAAATGCTCCCATTTTGCGCGGCCAGTTGAAAACTTAAAATAAACAGGGTTGAAACGAGTAGAAGGGTACGCGCCATTACGGTAATATTTGGCGCAAATTTCCTGCACCAATATTACCTGGCGGGTATCACCTCGTTACCAAATTATTAAGACGGCGCGGCGAAGAGAAAAAATGCTCCCAAAATTCCTGCTGGCGACTGTGATTATATTGATAATCAACTACATAAAAAATTAACCGTTAACAATTAAGACAAGATTTTTTAACGCGCTTAATGTCTCCTTAACAAAATGAAATAGTGCAATGATTAATCAACGCCAAATAGAATTTGTCGACAGGGTTTAGTAGACATTTACCCAAAATCGGCCTGGCCCAGCTTAGATTTTATTGGACGAGCTCAATCGGCGCTCAGGCCGCGCGTGGATCTTGTAAATACCCGCTTTGACAGCCAACCAGACTAAGCTTAATGACTGACGCTATTTACTTATCGGCACCTTACTCAGAATAGCCTTAATAACATCGTTCGTCCTCACGTTATCAGCCTCCGCTTCGTAGTTAAGAATAATACGATGGTTCATCACATCGCGCGCCAGCTCTTTAATGTCTTCTGGTAACACGTAGTCACGGCCTTCGAGATAGGCTAATGCCTTGGCCGAAAGATTCAGGTTGATGCTTGCACGCGGAGAGGCGCCAAATTGAATGTATTGCGCCTGTTCCGTCAGCTTATAATCGAGTGGTTTGCGGGTTGCATAAACGAGCTCGATAATATAGCGCTCAAGCGATTCGGATATCTTGACCTTGTTCACCTGATCACGTATCGCAAAAATATCCTCCTTGCTGAGCACGGTGCCCACCGTGAAGTCGAATTTCATGTTGGATATACGCCGCATGATCTCCATCTCCTGTGTCTTCGTTGGATAATCGACAAAAACCTTCATCATAAAGCGATCTACCTGGGCTTCGGGTAGGGGATACGTTCCTTCCTGATCGACCGGATTCTGCGTAGCCATCACAAGGAAAGGCCTGTCCAGCTTGAATGTTGTCTCACCAATAGTAACCTGCTTCTCCTGCATCGCCTCAAGCAATGCGGACTGCACCTTTGCCGGGGAACGGTTGATCTCATCTGCCAAAATAATGTTTGCAAAGATTGGTCCCTTCTTCACTTCAAACTTTCCTTCCTTTTGATTGTAGATCATCGTTCCGACAAGATCAGAAGGGAGCAAGTCCGGTGTAAATTGAATGCGTTGAAAATCGAGGTGCAGCACCTGGGCAAGTGTGCTCACTGTTAATGTCTTTGCTAGTCCGGGAACACCCTCAAGTAAAATGTGACCATTGGTGAATAATCCAATCAGCAAGCGGTTAACCATGTATTCCTGTCCGACAACAACTTTGGCGACCTCGGAATATACCTGCCTGATCTTCTCTTTGTGTTCTTCGTGCTTCTCAACCGCTATAGCGTCCATGTAATAATAATAGATAAATACCACGCCAAAAATAGCGTAATTATTGTCATTTAGAGTCCTAATTTCTGATAGAAAATCCTCGAGGGATAGTAACGGAATGGCTAATACCTTTGTGCTTGGTGATATTCATGGCGGCTACCGCGCGCTGCGTCAGTGTATGGAAAGGTCGGCGTTCGACGTAGAAAGCGACCATCTGATTTGTCTTGGTGACGTTTGTGATGGATGGCCAGAGACGAAGATATGTATCGACGAGTTGTTAAAAATAGCGCATCTCACCTATATCATGGGCAATCATGATATACTTGCCTTAGATTGGATGCTGACCGGCAAGGCTGACGAAGCGTGGCTTACTCAAGGTGGTCAGGCTACCGTCGATGCTTATCGTTATGGTGTTCCTCCTGCGCATCTTTTATTTCTTCAGAAGGCATACCCCTACTTTCTTTTTCAAGGTTGTCTGTTTGTCCACGGCGGGTTTGATCCAATGAGAACCCTAGATGAGCAGAACCTCGAAATGTTCTTATGGGACAGAACCCTTGCGACGAAAACGTTAGAGGCGTATCAGACGGAAGACAGATCACCGTTGACACCCTTCGAAGAGGTTTACATCGGGCACACCCCTGTCTCGGGGAACCAACCGATATTCGCCGGCGGTGTGTGGCTGATGGATACCGGTGCCGGGTGGAGTGGCGTGCTTAGCATGAAGAATATTTTCACCAAAGAGACCTTCGTGAGCGATCCCGTTCCCTCGCTCTACCCTGGCGTCGTCGGAAGATCCAAAAGAAGTTAAGTTAGCCAGTGAAGACTGTGGGCCTGGCTGCATTCTTTGCGTGAGCCTGACAACAGCTGCAAGTCCGGGATTGCAACCTTAAACATTCATCAGAATAAGAAGCGCCGACGATGCGGATGCACACAGGGGCTTGACGCTTGCAGCGCCTCAAAATATTTTAACGGCTGACCCTCTGGGGTTCGTGATGTAAGAGTTAATCAGATTCTGCACTGTTCTGTTTTCAACACTTCGCTTGATATAATGCATCGCCGATTTAAAATCTGCAATGGCAACGTCACGATCACAAAATCCAAATCCCACGTACGCGCCTTTCTCCACCAGCACCAATGATTGTTCCTCGACGTTTCTTCCCCGGCCGATAATGGCCACTGTGTCTCCTGCAACATTAAACGACTCGACAGATTGCTCTGCCCTTCTGTTGTATGCCGCTGAGTCTTCAACACACATGCAGGCACCATGACATCCGCCTGACTGGTAATCAAAGCAAAGTCCTTTTGATATCTGCAGTCCACTAAGTTTCGGACACAGCTCATACTCACGCACCTTTTCCCAAAGAAAATTCCAGGCCTCGCCTTTGGAACTAAACCGGACAAGAGGCCGGGAGCCTTTTGTGACAATATTCACCGAGAAGCGGAGATAACCGTTGCGATCTTCATAGTGAAAGATGCCCCACTCCTCTACCCTGAACTTCTGAGACTGATTGTACCTGGGCCACAGGCGTCTGATCTCCTGCGACTCCAGAATCAAGGCAATAAGCTCATTGCCCGTTAACTCGTAGGTGATGTGATGGATCTCATTCCTGATTCTTGAGCGGCTCCATTCACGTGCGTCGCCGGCAAAATGTCCGGCAATTCTCTTCTTGACATTGATTGCCTTGCCGACATAGATAACTTCATTACGTTTGTTGAGAAAATAATAAACCCCCGGTAGCGCAGGAAGTTTATCGAATTCTTCCTTCGGAAGATTGGGTGGCAAAACGGTTTCGCCTGAATTTTTTTTCAGTGCCTTCGCTATATATCCATCGTGATCACGGCGCAGCAACTGGTCAAATATGCTCACTGTCGCTGCGGCATCTCCTCCTGCCCTGTGCCGGTTCAGAATTTCTATTCCCAGGCTTTTCGCCAGGCTTCCCAAGCTATAAGAACGCAAGCCGGGAATGATCTTTCTGCTTAGTCGAACTGTGCAGAGTTTCTTCGCCTGCAGGTTAATACCCACCTGCTCGAACTCCTTCTTCAGGAAAGCATAATCGAAATGAGCGTTGTGGGCAACAAACACTTTGCCCTGAACGCGCTTCAGTATTTCATCCGCTATCTCTTCGAACGTGGGAGATCCCATGACCATTTCCGTATTAATACCGGTCAACCCGGTAATAAATGGGGGAATAAACCTTTCCGGATTGACCAGGGTATGAAAGACGTCAGTAACCTGAATACCATTATGATTATAAATTGCCACCTCTGTGATGCGATGTTTTTCCGCATACCCTCCCGTCGTTTCGATATCCACAATCGCATACATGGCTGTAATTTAGAACTTGAAAATTGAACGTAAAAGCAGAACTTCTCTCAACTTTCGAATACCGTAAATGGAATGCGCACATTAACTTTCTGATGTCGCGCCTGCTGTGCTGGTTAAAAGCTGTATCCTCTCCGGGCGAGTTTATTAAAGCGAACTTTGCATAATTCTGTCAGGTTGCCGAAAATAGAATTGGAAGTTGTTGGGTGATGGTTACTGCGTCTAAGGCGCTAGTTTACCCAACTCCTGCCAGGGGCGGTCTGGCACTACGCTTACACGCTCACTCACTATATTGCCGAGCTTAAATCCAATTTCAAAAGGCGAAAGAACTGCTGCTACGCCTAACGCCCTTCCCAGATGTCTTGTCGCGTCATTAATGATGTTTGACAGCAGGATCACTGGAGTGTCCCGGTTTATGGAATTCGTCCTGATTGACCTGGCCAGTTCAAAGCCCGTAATCACAGGCAGGTCGGTGCCGCAGATTATTAAATCGAAATGTTCGATTCGCGAGGTTAGGAGCCCATCCAAACCAGATTCAGTATGGAGCACAACGGGATTGCTACTGCTAAGCACCGACTTTATTAGATCAACGTTTGATTTCTGCCTGTGAACCACAAGGATTTTCATTCCGAGCGGAAGGAGACGCCTTAATTGCTTCTCCAACCGTTCCTCAAGATCGCTTAGAAAAAGTATATGATTTAAGAACAATAGGTTCGAAATGTGGGTTTGGAAACGTGATACCCGCCTAAATGATGTAATTTGGTCGAATTAAGATTTTTCCGGTCAAATCAGTGTCAGAAAAATAGTACAATTGTACTATTCGCAACTTTGGTGAAATCAGGTCACCAAACCCATTTCATAGGCAAATTTGACAAGGCCGACGATGTTGTTTACCCCCACTTTTTCCATCAGGTTGACCTTATGATTTCTTACCGTATTCTCGCTTAGAAAGAGACGTTGGCTGATCTCCTTTATCGTCAATTCTTGACAGATCAGTAACAAAATTTCTTTCTCTCGTTCAGTGAGCTCCGCTGATTGAAACAATGAACGGCTGTTCGGCACCCTTTCCTTAACATTCTTACGTAATACCGATGCAACCACGTCGTTGTGGTAAAAATCTTTCTCCACCACGGAGTAAATAGCCCTTTCCAATTCGTCGGGCTCAGTATTCTTTAGTAAAAATGCGTGCACGCCCATTTCCACCATGTGAAGAATAAATTTACTGCTGTCATGCATGGTGAGGATTATCAGTTTAACGTCGGGGTACTTACTGATAATATGACCACATGTTTCCGAGCCGTCCATTACGGGCATTTGCAGATCGACGATCGCAACGTCGGGCTTCTCAAACTTTATGAGGGTTATGAGTTCCTTGCCGTTTTCTGCATCCTTCACCAGGGCTACACGCGCGAAGGTCTGAATAAGGGTCACCATCGCTTTACGAAAGAGCGTATGGTCATCGGCGATGTAGACTTTGTATCCCTGGGTCATAAAGGCACGGTAAGGTTGAACTTGCTTCCCTTTTCACGGATTTTATCATATACAAGTTTCGCTTTTAGCAATCTTACCCTGTTCTCTATGTTAAATAATCCAACACCACCCCCTTGCTTTTTTTCATAACGCACAGCATCCGCGTCAAACCCAATGCCATTGTCCTCTATTACGATTTCAAGATTATCTGACTCCCGCACTGTCACATGAATCTCCGTGGCATGGGCGTGTTTCACCGCGTTATTGACTAACTCCTGGGCTATACGAAATGTCATAAGCTGTCTGCTCTGATCCAGCGCAGACACTTCAGTTTGTTCGTTAAAGTATATACTTACCCGAGCGGTATCCCGATATTGTTCACAGAGTTCTTTGACGGCGTGCACGAGCCCGAACCTTTCCAGGGTGGTCGGCATCAGTTCACGGCTAATCGCCCTTACCGAGCGTAACGCCTCATCCAGCATTTTCTTTTGCTGGTCCAATAGCAATGGATCTGGAAGTTGTCTGGCCAGTGAAGTGAGTCCTACACGGATGGCTGAGAGCATTCCGCCGACGCTGTCATGGAGGTCGCTTGCAACGCGTTTTCGTTCAGATTCCTGCGATTCCAATGCCGCTTCCATCATTTTTTGCTGATATTGCATTTCAAGCAACTGCCTGTTGTATTGTTCCCTAATCATTCTTTTCTGATAAAATACCAGGAAGAGGATAATGGCTATGGCGAGCAGTAACATCCCTACGGTACCGATGGCGATAAGGAGCGCAACTTGATATTCCGAAGGTCCTGCCATAACCCGATGGTGAGCACAATTTGATGAACAACATTCAAGATGTTATGAAAACTCCAGTAAATCAACAAGTCATTGTTTAAAACTTTAACGAGGTAAGGGGTGAAAAGAAACAGGAATAATGTGCCGGCCCGGTAAATCAGGATTGCGGAATTGAACCAGAACATGGGGACAGTCTGCAGCTCTTGCACGGGCAGATCGACCAGCAATCTGTATAAATACAAAATACAATAGACAATCAATATGAGTGATCCCACCGCGAGTGTATAAGTATTGTAGTCATCCTTCTGCCAAAAGAACAAATTGCAAATGCCGAAGGCGAGAAAGCACAGAGTACTTGAAGAAAAAAAGGTTTGATACCGTCTGTTCAGTATTAGGTGATAGGCAAGTGCCAGCGGTAGGAATATTAACAGCGTTGCTATATTCTGCGGAAGATTTACCTGCTTTCCATGGAAAGGAATAAATATTATTGTAAGATGTGATGCGAGGGAAATGCTAGACGATACCCCAATTAATCGAGATTCTATCTTTCGTCCTTTATACGGAAGAAAGGCCATCAATAAAATAAACAGGGAAAGGCCAGTCGCCACGTGGCCCACAACAAAAAACAACTCCACCTTCATTATCTGGCGTTAACGTTGATGCCTATGTTGGGCAATGAGGAGGGCAGGGGAAACCGCCGTCGTATGCGCCAGCACTGGCACTGGCACTAGCGATTTTTGCAACCGCATTTTCATTCTCCCAAAGTAACCGACCATCCTCAGTGGTTGCAACCAACACCAGTTGTACAGTTTCCTTCTTGGCGGAGTCCTCGCGTCTAAGCGCTAAGAAGAAAGTAATGCCCGCGCTGCCTTCCTCGCTAAGCAGTTTCAACAGTACATCTCGCCCATAAAAAACTGATTTGGTATCTTTTTTCTTATCCGGGCGCATCTCCTGGTCGTACTTATCGATCCATGACATCGCTTCCTTTTTGGTAACTTTTGTACCGAGGGTGGGTTTGAATTTTTTTGCCATAATTGCCGGGGTTTATGTTTTAACGATGCCTTAATTTATTAAATTTTATTGAACAATTCCCACAGACACCTTGCAACTTATTTATGATAATGATAATCTGCCTTATGAATATGTTTACCATCAAAACTAAAACGGCGTCCCTGATCATATCAGCTAACGAAGACTTCGCCAAATACTTGCGCTAAAACAGCCGATATTCACGATCTGGATCAACAGAGATGTCTAACGAAAAAGTAAGATGCGGCTGGTGCCTTGCATTTGATGAATACATCAAATATCACGATACTGAGTGGGGAGTGCCCGTTCACGATGATAAACTTCATTTCGAATTTCTGATATTGGAAGGCGCTCAGGCTGGCTTAAGCTGGTCCACCATTCTGAAGAAACGAGATGGTTACCGCAAGGCATTCGCAAATTTCGACCCGGTAAAAGTGTCGCGATTTACTCAGGAACACCTGGAAAAGATGTTACTGAATCCGGGAATCGTACGAAACAGGCTGAAGGTGAATGCCGCTGTAACCAATGCAAAGAAGTTTCTCGAAGTTC
>JANNPM010000087.1:0-2149 GCA_031400145.1 Chryseolinea sp.
GTTTACCCAGAACAGTACCAACCTTGACTTTTCAAAATCATTTCCCGGCGTATTACACGGATTAAGCCTTGCTTTTGGCGCGGAAATGCGTATCGAAAATTACAAGATCTTGAAAGGCCAGGAGGAATCCTACACTTACGGTGATGCCGGTGTCCTTACCGTGACCGAAGACGGGCTGTTGGTTGGCCCTGATGGTATGCCATTGCAAGATGCGAACAGCGAACCGATCGTTGATGAAAATGGAGACCCCCTTACTGTAAATTCAGGTCAGGAGGTTACTGTGAAGTCTCTTTCAGCAAACTGTCAATGCTTTGCAGGATTTGGACCAAAGAACGAGCGGGATGAATATCGCACCACAATGGGTGCATACGTCGATGCTGAGCTGGACATTACGGAAAAATTTCTGATAACGGGTGCTGTGCGTTTTGAAAATTACTCAGATTTTGGCGCGGTATCCATCGGTAAAGCATCTATGCGTTACTCTGTGACAGATAAGCTTTCCGTGCGCGGATCAGCAGCAACGGGATTCCGTGCCCCATCGCTACAGGAACTGAACTATACGCACACGGCAACGGCCTTTGTTCCCGATGAGAATGGCATTCCACAGCCGCTGGATGTAACTACTTATCCAACAAACAGCACAGCTGCGCGTGTATTAGGGATCAAAGGACTGATGCAGGAGCAATCACAGACCTACGGATTTGGCCTAACCTATCAACCCATTCCGGGCTTTGAAGTTACTGTGGATGCGTACCAGATCGATGTTGATGACCGGATCTTCCGGACAGGCTACTTCAATGCGGGCGAGGTAGGGAATAACTACGACGAAGTTATAGGTGGCGGCGAAGCTCAGTTCTTCGTCAACGGTGCCGATGTACGTTCACGTGGTGTAGAATTAGTGGGCAGCTACGCATTGAGCCTTAACGCAACTTCCGGATTGACGTTCACCCTCGCTGGGATCCTTGCCAAGAATGAGGTTATCAACCGCAAAGTGTTGGACCTGAATGTTGAAAACCTAAATGAGGAAGAGTTAATTGGCAAATATCTCGACCGCGCAATCATTGGCCAGTTTGAGACAGGGACGCCTCGCCAGAAATACATCGCGTCAATAACTTATCGTAAAAGCAAATTCTCCACCATGCTGAGGGGAACATACTTTGGCGAAGTTACCGAACGTTCAACTACCGCGGGTGTAGACGGCGATTATTGGGATCAAACCTTCTCTGGCCAGATGATATTTGACCTTAGTATGAACTACGATCTTACGGATAACCTGAAGCTTTCGATAGGCGGCAGCAATATATTCGATAAGTATCCTGACGTTCTGCGTCCTGAGAACCAAGGCTTCTACCTTTATTCCAATAACCAGCAAGGTTCTAATGGATCGTATTATTATGGTCGTATAATGTTTAACTTTTAATCAGCGCTTCTATGAGATCATACATTTCGACGAGACTCTTTTCATTCGCAATTGCTTTAACAGGCTTTGGCCTCTTCACCGCCTGCGAGCAGGAACACTATGAGCCTAACACCACCGCCCTTAGCGGCGGCGGAACAGTTACCACGTATAAAGCCTATACGCTTTCATCTGCAGATCCCGATGGTGACAATATATATGGACGGGTGGTATTCTATAGGTACAGCTCAACGGTTACGCTGGTTCAAATGGGCCTGTATAACACCGATCCGGCTGAAACTTATACTGCGGACATATTTGGTGGCGCGTTGACTGAGGGATCGACAACAGTTACAATAGAGCTGGATGATGTCAGCGGCACCACGGGAGCTTTCGTATCATCAAAATATTTTGTGATGAATGATGCAACCTTCTATGACAACCTTGCTGACTACGACGCCAGCGTGAAGGTGATGTTGGGTGCTAACCCGGTAGCAGTCGGGGACATCGGTGCAAATGCTGAACCTGTGGCGGAGCAGGATTGATATTCAATGAATTTAGAAAGGTTAGAGGCGTGCCCGTAGGGCCGCCTCTTTTGTCGTAAGTGATATGAATGTTACCGGTGGGATTAACGTGGTTGTCGTTTGGATGGATTGCATTTTGATTACATCGTTCTGCTATGCCAAACCAGGTCGCAGAGGTAACGGCCTTACAGGCCTGCCGGATCGAGGGACTTTTTTTCCCAGGGCTGCG
>JANNPM010000092.1:0-6609 GCA_031400145.1 Chryseolinea sp.
CCCCAGGTATTTCATCGTTATCAGCGACCCGAGGACGCCCCCGACAAAAGCCGCCACGATGACCAGGAAAATTAAGATTGATCGTTTCATACCCCACGCGGTTTTTCTGCCACGACTATAAACGCCAGCGTGAGTAAGGTACCAAGAATAGCTTCAAGCTGCAAACAGGCTCAAGCTTTAAGCCCTGACCTGCGAATTAAGGCGGAGACGATCGCGAACGCGGAACGCTGCCTTTCCTGCTACGAGCAACAGCAGACCTGTCCAGGAACACGCGGCCATTACGCCAACCATCGGAAGAGCTGTGTGATTGTGCAGTACGCTGACGAGTGCCGAGACAACGGCGCCAGCCCCCATCCGCCATGCTCCTAACAATGCAACGGCGCTGCCCGCATGTTGTTCGAAAGGCTCCAGTGATAAGGCCGTGGAGTTCGGACCAATCAGTCCTTGTCCACATAGAAAGAAGAACATCAGCCCGATCAGGCTATACAAATCCCATCCTACGTACAACGTTCCGCCTACAAGCAAAAGACCGACAACGCCCTGGTAAAGTAAGGTGGCCTTGACGATCTGCTCACTGCTGAAATATCGTAGAAGAATATGGTTCAACTGAGTCGAGCCGATCATGGCACCCGCCAGCAGCGCGAAGATCCAGCCGTACTGTTGCTCCGTGACATGGTAAATATTCATAAACACGTCCGGCGACCCGGCGATATACGCAAACGGCGCAGCAGTCGCCAACCCACCTGCTAATGTATAGACAAGGAATTGAGCGTTTTTCCCTACTGTATAAAAATTTCCAAGCACGGCCTTTGGCCGTAATGAAAGCGATGGATCGGGACCTTTTCCCGCCGGGAGGAAAAAGTACGTGACAACAAGAATGAGGGTCGTAATGCCAGCAAGAATAATGAATACCCAGTGCCACCCCAGCACTGCCGTAATGTAACCTCCGGCAGTAGGTGCTACCATCGGAGAAACAGCAATCACGAGCATTATAAGGGAGAATACCTGCGCGGTCTTATTGATCGGAAATATATCGCGCACGAGGGCCTGTGCCGCGACCATGCCAACGCAGCCACCAAGGGCCTGCACCAGGCGCATGGCTATCAGCGATTCAACGGACTGGGTAAACGCACAGCCAAATGATGCCAATACATAGATAAGTAAACCTACATAAAGCGGCACCTTTCGTCCGAAACGATCAAGCAAAGGACCATAGATCATCTGCCCCAATGCAATTCCGATGAAATAGCTGGTTAAAGAAAGTTGCACCTTGTCAATGGTGGTGTCGAGATCTCTGGCGAGACCAGGAAACCCTGGCAAATACATGTCAATGGAGAACGGACTAATCGTGGCCAGCGCGCCAAGTATCAGGATGACGTAAAAATTTTCTTTGCGTTTAGCCATTGGGTCAAGGCAAGACTTCTTTAACGATGGACCGTGACAATAGTTCCGGAATTTTTCCTTATCCGGGAATTAGACTGGGTCATAATTAAAAAAGGCGACCCGAAATACGGATCGCCTGAACTATCTCACCAATTACAAACCCCTCAACCTTAATTGACTTTGATAGTTGTCTTTAGTGTTTTCCTTTCATCCTTCGGCAAGGTTATCACCAGGATGCCATTGTTGTAAACCGCATTAATGTTACTGGCGTCAACGTTTTCTGGCAGTGCAAACGACCGGCCAAAATTGCCATACTGCGTTTCAACAACGTGAAGGTTTTCGCCCTTTCTTTCTTTCGAAAATTTCCTTTCCCCGCTGATGGTCAGGAAATTGTCTTTAAGGTCTATGTTGAAATCCTCTTTGTTCAATCCGGGAACAGCTACGTTAATCTCATAAGCTTTGTCATTTTCCAGGATATCGACCTTAGGAACGAAGGAATAAGAAGAGCCGCCAGTGCGGGCAAGAGAATCGCTGAAAAAGCGATCAATCAAATTGCTAAATGATGTCGGAGTGAAATCATTTGCGGTGCTATAGCGTACGATACTCATAATAAGGTTATTTGGTTATTTAATTGATTTTTTGATTTGCAAGTATCTTCTATTCAAAAATGTGCCGGTTACCTTTTCTGGTTCATTTAAGCCATTTTGACATGTTAATGAACTTTAAAGACACATTGTAAGACAAATTGTCTTGAATTTGGAGGAATTTAGGGTAGAAATGGCTGGAAGGGACATTCTACATTAGCAGTATTCGCGATAGGGAAAAGTCTCTACATTTATGGAAGGTAACCCCTTGAATTATCACTACCACCCGGCGGTCTGATATTTGAGTGGCCGGCTTATTAATACATATTCGTCTATGGAAATCTCACATTGGACCAGCCTCGTATTAAATAAATTGGAGCGCTGGTTGGCAGCTTTTATTAAGCTTCTTCCAAATATGTTGATTGCAACGGTAATTCTCGTTGCCGCATATTTCATCGCTAAGCTTGTCCGCAGATTCTCCTATAAGCTGACATTGCGCATCTCAAAGAGTGATTCCATCAGCAGTGTCATCTCTGTCGTATTACAAACGCTGGCCGTTGTCTTTGCTATTGCTGTGGCACTTGGGGTGTTGAATCTGGATACCGCTGTTTCCTCCTTGCTCGCGGGTGTTGGAATCGTAGGTCTCGCACTTGGATTCGCCTTTCAGGATCTATCATCAAATTTTATTTCAGGATTGTTTATGGCCTTTCGCCGGCCGTTTGAGATAGGAGACAAGGTTGAGACAAATTCGTTTGTCGGAACGATCAAGCAAATGGAACTCAGGTCCACAACGCTAACCACCACGGCCGGTCTACACGTCATTATTCCGAATAAGGACATTTTTCAAAAACCCATCATCAATTATAACCGCTCTGAGAGTCGCCGGGTTGAACTTGAGTTTACCCTTACGAACAGCACCGATTTGTCCTTTGCAGAAGCAGTGATCCGTAAAGCCATAGAGCAGATGCAGGGTAGTTCGCCCGTCAGCAATATCGAATTTTATTATACCGGGATAGACGATCCCAAAATTAAGCTCCTGGTGTCATTCCAAATCAATAATGCGGAACCCAAAGGTTTCCTAGATCATCGGCATAAGGCTATCGTGGCCATTTACAAGGCGCTTGGCGATAACAACATTGTTCAGATAACCGTGAGCGGGGCGAACGATAAAGATCCGCAGAAATAGCCGCTCCTTAGATTGGTATGGTCGCGGCTTCGCGTCTGAGCGCTTGCTCAACCTTGATTTTTGATCCTAAACGTGGGTGGAATATTTTTTTATCCTTTCCAGGATTGTCGACAACAGCAGGCCGAAAACCACAAAGCAAACAAACAATAAGAAGCCTGGCTGTAATGTTGTTTCGTTGGTTGAGATACTCGCCAGTGAATTCGTTTTGAAGTTCAACTGATTGAGCTGATTATCAAGAATTCCCTTAAATCCGATGTATGCCATAAACACGGCAACTACGTAGACGTCTGCCATTGACCACTTCCCCGATTTTAATGCAAAAAATCTTATCAACCCGGAGTTCCGCCAGCTTGCGCCTCCGGCGAGGTAAAGCCGACTGCTCACTAATTTGGCGATTGGAAAAACTATACTGAAAATCAAGATCAGGGCCCCCACAATAATTGAGTCCCATTGCCCGGTAGTTACCAACACAACCACGACGTCTACAATACTTTTGCTCTGAAAGAAGATGATCTGATCGCGAAAGGCGAGCTCTTCCCCGAGTAGCAGGAAGCTCATTTCCTTGATGCGCGCATCAATCTCAATCATCGGAGCCGTCAGACCACCAATTAACACGATGAGTGCAAGGATCACGGACGATGTAAACAAGTGGTTGTGTAAATGGGTCCGTTTGATTAACAGGAACCATAAAATCAAAAAAGCAACAACGATCAATATTTCAGCGATAGCAAGTCGATAAAGATGTTTACGAAGCACTTCCGACTTTGCTTCCAGTTCACGATTAAACGCTTCAAGGTTTTCGACGGAATATTTTTCGAGCAGCAGGTCCATTCGCGCCACATCGTTTGCGCTATCATATGTTATTGCTCCGTAATCCTCAATTTTGGAAAGTATCAGACTTTTCAGCTTATTCTTGTTGTCCGCTTTTTTAATTTCGTTAACTATCGTTTCAGCGAAAGCTGGTACCTGCGCATGAATCTTCTTTTCGTTCACCAGCGCATTGATAACAAATTTTCTGACTTTTCCTTTCAGCGTTTTACGCCGCTGGTGCATCAGGGTATCCGCCTTGTCAATGACGGCATGCAGCACCGTCTCGATCTGAGCCTGCATTAATTTCTCCTGGTCCGGAGTCAACTCAAAATCGTCGATCCTGTTGGAAACGATTCGGATTAAATGGTCTTTCCAGGCATCGACGGACAGTAGACCGTAGGTAATATTGTTAACTGTGCTGTAATCCGTCTTTAAGGCTGCCCGCTCATCTGACAGTTCATAAATGTTGTAACTGCAATAGCCTGCCGCCGCCAGTAGTGGAATTGTGAAAAGCGCCAGCGTTATTTGTTGGAGTTTATTATTCACCGTCTGGATGTTAGATGGCCAAACTACGAACCCTGGTCTAAATCGAAAGGAAAAACTAGAAGTATTTATTGTAAATTCGGGGGAAGGGCAGGAAACGGCAGACCTGCAGGCTTGATAGCTGCATATCATCACACCCAGACGCCGTCGCGGCTGCTTTCACTAAGCACGAGCCCATCTGGCGGAACTTCACATTTCGAGACATGCCTGCTTTGAAAAAAGCCAACGAAAAAACTAACTAGTAAAATTCTCGGAAATGCCCTATCTTGTTTATCAAGTACCGTTATCTAAAAAAAAATCATGGCTTTATATACCAACGAACCCTCTTTAAGCGAGGCTATGCTTAACCTGGAGCTTCACATTCTCAACGACATTCTGGTCAAGGAACTACTTCGCATTAAGGCGGAAAGTGAACACCTGAAATTTGAATTGGCAGCGCTGAACTCGGTTGTAGGCGATATAACAGCATTCCCAAAACGGTTTTCAAAACGCGATCTGCTACCAGTAAAAGAGGCAAGAGACGTTTTTTTTCATCAAAATGCTCGTTTCCTAAGGACGGAACAGCATATGAGTTACCAGGAGATAGGCGAAGTGTTCGATGTGCCGTCGGACCTTTGGTTAATGTATGAAGATAAACTCCTGCCAACCTCTACTGTGCTACTGGCAATTTCCAAAAGCGTTGGGATTAGCGCCGAAGATCTCCTTCATAAAAATCTTTCGGCATTTGTGAACGATTGGTCGTCGGAGGTGTTCGGTAGAATTCAAAATTCCAGCCCCACACCTGTCGTTTGGAATGAGGCCGAAGAGATCAGCGCACAAGGGGTATTTACTTTTCGGGGTTTGGCAAGATGATAAAAATGCTGGCTGCATCGCACTGCATCTCGTACTTTTTTCAAGTGGACATTGATAAAATAATCCCGCGCAAAAGTTAATGCTAGCAAGGTAAACCTGCCTTAATTTCAGACGATCAGAAAAATTCGCTTCAGTTCATTAAAGCTATGGCTGTTCCTTCCCATCAAGTTCATTCATCATGTCAATTAAGGGCATAGCAATGACTTCCTTAGATAATGGAAACGGCTCCTTCCCCGGATAGATGACATAGCGACCTGTTGCTTTAACGTCTTCGCATCCCAAATGAAAGCCTTTGGATAAGGTCGGCGTCATCGAACGCTTTATCTCGATAGCATATTTTTTCCTGCCTCCAAGCTCAATAACAAGATCGATTTCGGCACCCGCGGATGTCCGATAAAACCAGGGAGTGGTACCCATAGGAAGATGGTTTAGCAGGTTTTCGATTACAAACCCTTCCCAACTTGAACCCACAACAGGGTGCCCAAGAACGTCGTCAAGTGTTGTAAGATTAAGAAGGGCATGCGTCAGGCCGCTGTCTCTGATATAAACTTTAGGCGATTTGACAAGACGCTTTCCGATGTTTCCAGACCAGGGACGTAAGGTCCGGATCAGCAACAAATCTTCCAACAAATCGATATAACGCTTCGTAGTCGGCGCGGCTACGTCAAGGTTTGCCCCAAGTTTAGCAGTATTAACTTGTTCGCCCTGGCTATGCGCTAGCATTGTCCACAAGCGGCGCAAAGTGGCTGCTGGAATTCGAGTCCCAAACTGAGGGACATCTCGTTCAAGATAGGTACTAATAAAGTTTAATCGCCAGCGTAAACTGGACTCACCATCTTTCGAGAGAAAACTGTCGGGAAACCCACCTCTCAACCATAGGTTGTTCAATTCCGACGCTCTGATTTCAGAAACGGCCAACCCGGAAAGTTCTTTGTAAGCAATCCGGCCTGCCAATGTCTCGGAAGACTGTTTCAAAAGCTCAAGAGATGCCGAGCCAAGAATCAGAAATTGTCCTGTCCTATGTCCCTCTCGGCGTCGGCGGTCAATAACCCCTCGCAGGATGTTGAACAATTCCGGAAGACGCTGTATTTCATCCAGTATGATCAGCTTGCCTTTGTGAAGCTCGAAATATGATTCTGGTTCATTTAATTTAGCGTGATCAGTCGGGCTTTCCAGATCGAGATACATAGGTTCAGGAGTGAACGATTTTGCGATCTCCTCAGCCAAAGTTGTCTTACCTACTTGACGTGG
>JANNPM010000125.1:0-6110 GCA_031400145.1 Chryseolinea sp.
AAATCAATAGTTTAAACGTAAACGACATCAATACATTCGACCGGTGGTCTATATATCCTTACAAAAGCGCAACTCATACAATCAGCGCAATTGAATTCCATGCGGCAATACCTCAACGCGAAGGCCTACATCGAGGTAGAGACCCCGATCCTGCAGCCACTTTACGGAGGGGCCGCTGCGAGGCCTTTTAAGACGCATCACAAAACCCTTGACATGACCCTCTACTTGAGAATCGCAAATGAATTGTATCTGAAGAGGCTTATCGTAGGCGGTTTCCACGGCGTCTATGAGTTCTCAAAAGATTTTCGAAATGAAGGGATGTCAAGGTTTCATAATCCGGAATTCACACAGATAGAACTTTACGTGGCTTACAAGGATTATTACTGGATGATGGACCTCGTGGAAGAGATGATAGAGAAAGTTTCGCTTGACCTTCATGGCACAACAGAGGTCAAAGTAGGAAATAACATCCTGGACTTCCGACGTCCATGGAAACGGTATACAATGTTTGAGGCAATTCAGCATTTTACAGGGATCGACATTTCGGCGATGAGCGAAGGAGAGCTTCGTGACGTATGCAGAACAATTCACGTTCCTGTTGATGAGCGCATGGGCAAAGGAAAAATCATTGATCAGATCTTTGGCGAAAAATGTGAGCCGTTCCTGATACAACCTACCTTTATTATGGATTACCCGATCGAGATGTCACCGCTCGCCAAAAAGCACCGGACTAAGCCGGGACTTGTTGAGCGCTTCGAAGCAATCTGCAACAGCAAAGAGATCGCGAACGCATTCAGCGAGTTGAATGATCCCATCGATCAGCGCCAGCGCTTTGAAGAGCAGTTGGAGTTAGGAAAAAGGGGTGACGAAGAGGCTATGACAGTGGATGAAGATTTCTTGAGAGCACTTGAATTTGGTATGCCTCCAACGGCAGGGCTAGGCATTGGAATAGACCGGCTGTCGATGATTATGACCAATTCGCCGTCCATTCAGGACGTGCTTTTCTTTCCCCAGATGAAGCCAGAGATTCCCCTACGGGAGATATCGGAGAAGGATTTTCAAAGTATCGGTGTACGCCAGGACCTGATCCCTGTTTTTTTGCGGCTCGGCATCACCTCTATTGCGCAGATGAAGGAGATGAAAGCGTCAAAGCTCTTTAACGATATTTGTGGCCTGCGAAAAAAGATGAAGCTCGACGGAGTTCAGAATCCCACGATGGAAGAGGTCGAAGGATGGTTAAAATAATCTAGAGATTATCGTAGAATGTCTTCCGGCGTTCAAGTTTCAAGTCTTGCAGGACTGCTGACTTAACATTGATCGTAAAATTGTATTGCTGTAAAGGGCCGAAGGGTGTCCAGTTCAGGCGCATAGACCAGCAATGGAGGTCCCGGGCAATTCCAAGATTTGTCTGTGTAAATTGACCGGATTCAAAGTGAAAACCTGTGCTATAGGTAACTTTCCAGCTTGCCGAGAGCGAAACATCACCTGACATATTTATTGTCTGCGTAACGCTTTGGGAACTATTAACCTGATGACTATAGCTGGCGTTATAATTAATGTTTATGCTCCAGGGAATATCGAAATCGATGTAGGCATCAGGATTTTGCAATAGAAATTGTTTATCCTGTTCCGGCAGATCAGACTTGCCTATTTTCTCCCGGCTTGTTGTTTCTTTGCTTCTTGCTTTAGGATTTAGATTTGTGCTCACCGCCAGAGTAGCACTGGTGATACGCCCGATGCTTCCACTTTTCCAAGCGAGCCTGTCCACTCTGCGTTCCATTAGCTCTCCTTCCTCGTCGACGGTGCGTTCTAGGTAGTAAGGGTCAAGGGTTGCGCTCAGGTTAACATTGAAAAGGTTTTCAAGTATGTTGGTATTTGCTGAGATCCCAATAGTTGCAAGCTTGAATGAGTCGGCGATGATGTTATAACTGCTTGAGAGCGATAAATTGTTTAGCAGCATAACTTTTCTGGCCACGGAATCCTGCGGCTTCTGCACTTTCATCTCCAGATTGTTACCGATACCGAAACCGATGGAACCGCTTCTTCCAAGCCCTGAACCTCCGTAAACGAATCCTTCATACCGGTCCTGGTAAACCGTGACGGCCGTATCGCTGGCAAAAGCCTGAAAGTAGTCGGGGTTGGTTGCAAAAGTGGGCGTGTAGCTGAAGGAAATAGTAGGGTTAACCACATGGCGTATTGCCTTTACGTTGCTGGCCTTATTCCTGACGTTATAAATGCCGTAAATTCTAGTGGAGGTACCGACGCTAAAGGAATAGTTAGCGACGCGATTAAATCCGCTGGTGGTATCTGACTTATAATAGCTTTCCGTTTCCGTATCATACGCCCAGGTGAGTTGCTCTCCGTACCATTTTTCTTCGTAATTGACAGAGGGAGAAACGGTAAAAAAGCGAAGTGCCTTAAATGAAAAAGAGGCTGGTAACGTGTGGCGCATTCCCATGCGTCCGTCGGCGAAGAATCTTTTAAAGTTGCTGCCGGTAAAGGGCGCAATACTGTCTTGGTCGGCTGTAGGTGGTAGTCTTCCAAGATTGTTGGTAACCCTGTTCATCGCGTTCATGCTATAAGCAACAGAGAGATTATCCAGCGGCCCCGTCTTGCCATCTTTTCGCTGGAAAGGATAGATGTTCGTTATATTCAAGCTGATGTTTGGCAATAAGAGGTCGACCTCATTGGTTTTCAGATCCTGATTATGGCTCAGGTTCACGCCCAGCGATAGAGGTGTTCCTGGAAAGGTTTTACTGTAGGAAACATTGGAACTGAGTTTCGCTGAGATATTGTTAAGATTGGAGTTATTATATGTATCGCCCTGTGTACCATATGAAATAAGATTATTCCTGTTAAATGTTTGTGTGGCGGCATTAACTGATGCCGAAAATCTTCCCGTGCCTTTTGATTGGGGGGAGTGCGTCCACGTTAACCGGAAGTCGTTGGTAAATCCCTCCGTTTCAATCTGGTCATCCGTATCCGGATTTTTCGAGTAAGCGAAGTTCACTGATCCCGTATACTTGTAGCGCATCATATAGTTCGAGTTCACGTACAATGCATGTCCGCCCCGTGAATAGATATCACCTGTGAGAGCGAGTTTCACATATTCATTGATATCAAAAAAGTAACCCCCACCCCTCAGGTTGAACCCCCGCCTCCTTTCTTCACCATAGGAGGGGACAATGATGCCTGATGCGCTTCGTCGCGGTGACGGAAACATGCCGAAGAGAAATCCGGCCGGCAATGGAATATCATTGAACTTGATATAAAACGGCCCGGCAACGATTTTGTCATGTGGTATCGCCTTTGTCTTCGTGGCGATGATCTCGTAATGCGGGTGCTCCAGGTTGCAGGTGGTGTAGCTGTTTCCAAGGCTCAGCAGCTCCCCTTTTTCATTTTTGTAAACGATATCGCCATGCAGATACGCATCTCCCATTGTGGTAACAACTTCGCTTATCCTGGCCCGTTTTGTCTTAAAATTATATATGATGTCTTTTGTTTCGTAAAGCTCTGAACCGTTTTTGAAAATCGGGTAGCCCACCCGCTGGCCCAGGGAATCGCGGCTTCCGTGGGCTGTAAGCGTGTTGTTGCCATAGTCTATCGTGATCTCGTCCGCTTCCAGCTCGATTTCGCCATATTTGATTTTAGCATTACCGTACAGCCAGATCAGCTGGCCATCGACGCTGGCACGAATAGAATCTCTGGCCGAATAGTTGATGGTAGTTTCCACGTCTCCCGGCTGCTGGACTGTGGCTGAATCCGCTGGGTTTCGAAGAGTATCCGCGGGAAGGACAACAGAATCACGTTTCACTCCGGATGTATCCGATTTAACAGGCAACAGATCGCGAGGTGTATTCACCTGCGGCTCGACCTGTCCGACAGCCATCTGCCTGACAACAAAAACGAAAATGAAGATCAGTAAATATCGCACGAGGACGGAGTTGGGAATCGGTGCTTTACCTTTTAGTGAAAAATTCACAATTTTGCATAAAGTTATTGCAAATACTCTGAACATTGTAAGACCAGTGAGGAATATCGGATTGACAGCGCTTCTGGTAGCAATAACCTTGCTAAATTCATCCTCCACCCTTCGCTCCTCGGATTCAAGCCACGCCCGTATTGATTCAAAGGTGGACGTGGTCGTCATAGATGCGGGACACGGCGGACACGACAACGGCACCCACGGAAGACTGTTGAAAGAAAAGGACCTTGCCCTGAAGATTGCACTTAAGGTGGGCAAACACATCGAGAATAACATTCCCGGGGTAAAGGTTATTTACACCCGCAAGGATGATACCTACCTGGCGTTGGATGAACGCGCTGAGATAGCAAACAAGAATAAAGCAGACCTCTTCATTTGCATACACGCTAATGCCAATCCCAACACCAAAGCGTTCGGTACAGAGACCTTCGTAATGGGTCTGCATAAGGATGAAGGGAACCTTGCCATCGCCCAGCGGGAGAATTCCGTTATTCTCATGGACGAAAATTACGAAGAGCGTTACGAAGGTTTTAATCCCAACAGTCCGGAATCATACATTCTCTTTGCCCTCACGCAGAGTGCCTACCAGGAGAGCAGCCTGCGGTTTGCTTCAAAGGTCGAATCTCAGTTCAAATCGCGTGTCGGCCGCCTGAGCAGAGGAGTAAAACAAGCAGGCTTTGTTGTCTTATGGAGAACCACCATGCCCAGTGTGCTTATAGAAACAGGCTTCCTGACAAATTCTACTGAGGAAAAATTTTTGGCAGGTGATGATGGTCAGGAACTTATCGCTTCAGGCATCTACCGGGCATTCAAGGAATATAAAAGTGACGTAGAATCCATAAATTGAGCCGGAATTACTCCGCAACCCTTTTATAGAATTTACGACGGCATGAAATTATCCAAGGAATTTAAGGTGGGCCTGTTCATGGTCGTCGCTATTTCGTTACTTTATTTTGGTTTTAATTTTCTAAAGGGAGTAGACTTCCTTTCTTCTTCCAATAAATATTATGCGTTGTATCAGAACATAGACAAGCTTACGGAGTCCAATCAGGTTTTCTTGAATGGTTACGCCGTGGGGCGGGTTAGTGATATAATCATTCAACAGCAGCAGAACAGGGTTGTTGTTGAGCTAGATATCAATTCAGACATTGTACTGACGGATTCCTCAGTAGCGCTGTTGAATGGTGAGTTGCTCGGCGGCCGCTTTATTCAATTGCATGTATTGCCGGGTAATAGATTGAAGACGAAGGATACGCTCCATTCTGAAGTAGCGAAAGGAGTAATGGATTTTGCTGAGCCCGTGGCTGCCAATCTGCAGACCACGCTGAAAAATCTGAACTTTATTCTCGAATCCCTGGCAAAGAACACGAAACGTCTGGATACTATGTTCCTGCGGCTTCAGAGTACCCCGGCACTGTTAAACAGAACGATCAATACCGCCAATTCAAATATTGGTGAACTTGGATCGACTTTTAAGTCTGTAGCGGGCAATTTAAACGGTACGCTGGCCGAGCTTAAACCGACGCTGGCAAATTTCAAAACCTTATCGGATTCATTAAAGACGTTACAGATCAGCGGAACACTTAACAAGGCGCAGCAAAGCCTTGCGAAGATCAATGACGCGTTGGGCCGCTTAAACAGCGGAGACAATACTGTTAGCAAACTGATGACCGAGGATTCCTTGTATGTTAATCTTAATCGATTATTGTTTTCCGTGGATTCGCTGGCGCAACACTTCAACAAAAACCCCAAACATTTCCTTTCGCCATTCGGCAAGAGCAAAAAGAAGATCGAACGGGAGCTAAGGAACCAGGAAGACGAGAAAAAGAAGAACTGATCAGGAGTTCTCGGTTTAATGTAGGCAATGGTCCGATTACCATTAGGTACTTGCACGAAGGCCGCAAGATTAAAGCTACAAGCAGTGACTGCGCCTTGCATTTGTAACCTGATGGAAAATTGCCAAGTTTGCGGAAAGCGGATCGGTAGCTTGGTGCGTGTAACTTCTTTCAAACACATCTTTAATCTCAACGCATGGACCGCGGTATTGAATTCAACAAGAATGAAGACCACCTGAAGACGCTGGTTCAGCAACTCCGCACCCGAAGCAAGAAGGTCATGTTGGGAG
>JANNPM010000135.1:0-2726 GCA_031400145.1 Chryseolinea sp.
ATTTACAGAATCAACATGCTGGCAACTGGTATACGCACTGATGTAGGAATTAAAGTTTATGGACAAAATCTGGATAGTATTGCAGCACTTTCTGAAAGAGTAAAATCAGCTTTACAGGGTGTTCCCGGAGTAAAGGACCTATATGTTGATCCCATTACAGGAGGGAAATATTTGAACGTTGCTGTAAACCGTGACGCATTGGGTCGATACGGGTTAACTGTTGATGAGGTGAATATGATTGTTGAATCTGCCATTGGCGGTTCACCAATAGGACAAACTGTTGAAGGTCGTCAAAGATTTACCATTAGTGTTCGGCTTGCGCAGGATTTTAGAAACAGCATTGAGCAGCTTAAGCGAATACCAATCAAAACACAATCACTCGGCACAATACCCTTATCCTCTGTAGCGGACATCAAATTTGAAAATGGTCCTCCAATGATTGTTTCAGAAAATGCATTATTAAGAGGCGCTGTTCTATTCAATGTGCGCGACAGAGATTTAGGAGGCACTGTTGAAGAAGCAATGAAAACACTGAATGAAAATATGGGTGTTCTTCCAAGCGGATATTACTTGGAGTGGAGTGGGCAATACGAGAACCTGATTCGAGGGAAGCAAACTTTAATGGTCATCCTCCCTGTTGTGCTGTTGATCATTCTTGTTTCACTATATCTGGCTTTCAAATCAATTCGTGAAGCATTCTTTAGCTTGATCACTGTGCCCTTTGCATTGATTGGTGGTGCCTATATGGTCTATTTCTATGGAGTGAATTTATCCGTAGCAGTTGCAGTAGGTTTCATTGCTTTATTCGGAATTGCAGTGGAAACCGGAGTAGTGATGGTCATCTACCTAAATGACGCCATGCAACAATTAGTTAAGCTGCGTGGCAATTCAAGTGAAACAATTTCGAAAGAAGAATTGAGGGAGTATGTAATTGCAGGTGCGGCAAAAAGACTTCGTCCAAAACTGATGACCGTGTGTGTGGCTCTGTTTGGACTTATTCCTGTTTTGTGGGCGACCGGTGTAGGAAGTGATGTAATGCAACCAATCGTATTACCAATGATTGGAGGAGTGCTGACATCGTCTACGCACATCCTGCTCGTAACGCCTCTTATCTTTTTGATGACGAAGGAATATGAATTAAGAAAATTCGGCAAACTGAAAGTTTATGAAGTTCAACATTAAGATATCCTCTTTATATACGGCTTTTCTCATTGCTACAGTCACGGAAGTATCTGGACAGGTCGTCACATTGGACAGTGTGCTTCAGGTAATCGATACCAGAAATCCTATGCTCCAGGAATATGACAACAAAGCGAAAGCGTCGAATGAGTATTCAAAGGGAGCAAAAAGCTGGATGGCACCAATGGTTGGTGGTGGTACATTTATGACCCCTTATGCAAATCAAATGCTAATGGATGAGCGGGACAAAGGATCGTGGATGTTTTCTGTTGAACAGGAAATTCCCAACCCGGCAAAGTTAAACGCGAACAAAAACTATTTGCAGTCGCGGGCGGACGTAGAGAAGGAAGGACGATCAATTCAGTTCAACAATTTGCGAACGGAAGCAAAAACCTATTACTACAAATGGCTAGTGGCTGAGGAAAAAATCAATGTATTAAAGGAGAATGAACGGATCATGGACCTGATGCTGAAGCTTGCAAAGCTCCGCTATCCCTATAATCAAGGAAGCTTAGGTAATGTTTACAAAGCAGAAGGAAGATTAAATGAAGTGCAGAATATGCTGCTCATGACCAGATCAGATATCGAGGACAATAGCTTCAGGTTGAAAGCCCTCATGAACCTTGCTCCTTCCGATTCTATAATGATTGACACGGCAACGGTTGTAAATTTTAGTTTTGATCAGGTAATCAATGACACCACAGCCTTAAGTGACCAAAGAAGCGATGTACGTCAAATCAATCAAACTATTGAAGTGATGCGCTTGAACCAGCAACTGCAAAGGTTCCAGGCTAAACCAGATTTCAAAATAAGGTTTGATCACATGCAGCCCATCGGAAACATGCCAACGATGTTTACTGCTATGGCAATGGTCTCAATACCGATTGCCCCGTGGTCTTCAAAAATGTATAAGGCCGAGGTAAAAGGAATGCAATACTATATCGAAGCAATGAAGAAGGGCCGTGAAGCTATCCTTCTTGAAACTCGCGGAATGTTAGCGGGAATGGCAAATCAAATTATCCGGATGAAACAACAACTGGAAAATTATGATAAGAAAATAATTCCGGCATTAAGAAAGAATTACCAAACACTGATGCTTGCCTATGAAGAGAACCGCGAGCAGTTGCCCATTGTCATTGATGGATGGGAAGCTTTGAACATGGCTCAAATGGAGTACTTAAATAAGCGCGAAGAATATTACAAGATGATTATCAGCTATGAAAAGGAACTTGAAAAGTAATTGGATTTTATATGCTGTGTTTGCATTGCTCACACTGGCCTCCTGCGGCCAGAGTGGCGATCATGCAGAACATGCTGATACCTATACATGCCCGATGCATCCTACTGTTATTTCTGATCGTCCGAGTACTTGCCCGGTTTGCGGAATGGATTTGGTGCGGAAAGCACGTGCAGGTGAAGAGGTCGAGATCACAGAAGACCTGGCGAAATTATTGAAGTCCCCAAATGAAACCGTAGTTGCTTCAATAAAAACTATTAAAGGTCAATACAAATCCGTACCTGTTTCCATTGAAGCACAAGGTGTTGTT
>JANNPM010000165.1:0-13244 GCA_031400145.1 Chryseolinea sp.
GTGCCGCCGGTGCTATTGAAAGCATAGCATGCCTGATGGCGATCAAGTTCGGGTTTGTCCCTCCCACCATCAATCACTTCATAGATGACGCCGGTCTGGATCCGAAGCTTAATCTTACCTTTAACAAGGCCCAGCAGCGTGAGGTTAACGTGGCATTGAGTAATACATTTGGATTCGGCGGGCACAACTTTTCGATTATCTTCAGGAGAATGGAAGGATAAGAGCTTCAAGCGATAAGCTTCAACCTGCAAGCCTGTGCCTGCGTTTCAAGCGTTCGAATGTAACAGCAAAAGGCTAAAGTGTTCAATGGCTTAAAAATCTCTACCATTTTCAGCTCGAAGCACATTAAGCACTGTTCACTGGCTTGAAGCTTTAAACTTTAACATCGCGGTTATTTAGTAAATTAGCGTCCAAACATCGATTAACTCGCTTGGATTGGAAGATTCTTAAGATTCCGAAGAGGAAATCTACTACAGATAAAATGCTTGTAGCGGCTATTCATAACATAGCAGGCTTCACCCCTTCCAACCTGGAGTTGTATCGGCTAGCCACAGTCCATAGTTCGATGGCCAAAGAAAACGGCCAGGGGTACAAGGAGTCTAACGAACGTCTCGAATACCTGGGAGATGCTATCCTCGGAGCGGCGGTAGCCGATTTTCTGTTCAAGAAGTTTCCATTTAAGCCGGAAGGCTTTTTGACTGAGATCAGATCCAGAATCGTGAATCGCGAAGCGCTCAATATGCTCGCACGAAAAATTGGCGTGGCCACTATTATTCAGTTCGACCAGAAAAATGCGCATTTACAACAAGTGATTCTTGGAAATACACTCGAAGCAATTGTCGGCGCCATCTATCTTGACAAGGGTTATCTCAGAACCAAGAAATTCGTGATCGATAAGCTGATCAATCCCAATTATGATGTCGATGACCTGGTGAATTCGGACTCGAACTTTAAAAGTAAGATCATCGAATGGGCCCAGCGGGAAGGAAAGGATGTCAAGTTCGAGATCCTCAACGTAAAAAAATCACGTAACCACAAGGAGTTCACTGCTCAGGTACTTCTCGACAACGAAGCGAAAGGAACAGGTTACGGCAACAGCAAGAAAAAGGCCGAACAGGATGCCGCACTAAAAACTTGTGAAATGTTGCGTTTGTTAAATGTAGACGTATAGCCCGATGGTGGTACTATTTAGATATCAAGAACTTGAATTAAACCAGTGAAAGTAAAAATAGGAGGCGCAACGGTTAATCAGATCCCGCTAGACTGGAAAAACAATACCGCAAATATTCTCGACGCTATTGCTGAGGCTACTAGGCAAAATGTGCGCATACTTTGCCTTCCGGAATTGTGCGTCACGGGATACGGCTGTGAGGATCAGTTCCTAAGCGACTGGCTGCCGGAGAGAGCATGGCAGGAGCTCCTGTACATCCGGGAACGTTGTAAGAATATTACAGTGAGTCTCGGATTGCCGGTACGCATCAATGACTTTACGTATAATGGCGCATGCGTGATACGGGATCAAAAGATTCTGGGTATAAGTTTCAAGCAGAATATGGCCCGCGACGGGGTTCATTATGAACCACGCTGGTTCGACCCCTGGAAATCAGGGCAGGTAGCGGAAATTGACAGGCAGGGGGAACGCATCCCGGTGGGCGACATAATCTACGAGATTGAAGGAATCAGACTCGGCTTTGAAATCTGCGAAGATGCATGGCGTGGGTTAGAACGGCCAGGCTACCGCCTTTGCCGGATCGGCGTGGACCTCATTATGAATCCAAGTGCCAGTCACTTTGCAATGGTCAAGAGCCTGCAGCGGGAAAAAGAAGTGGTGCTTGAAGGCTCTGCAAACTTTAGGTGTGTATACGTGTTTGCTAATTTGCTCGGAAATGAGGCGGGACGAATGATCTATGACGGCGACATTATCATCGGACAGCATGGAAGGCTCATCGCTGTGAATAAGAGGCTTTCGTTCAAAAAATATAACGTGCTCGCTGCACATGTGGATTTTAGTGATCACAACAAAACACCGGTTATCATTTCAGAAGATAACAAGGAGAAGAATGAAGAGCTGACTCAGGCAGTAGCCCTGGGGTTATACGATTACCTCCGGAAGAGTAGGGCGAAAGGCTTTGCCCTTTCATTGAGCGGAGGGGCGGATTCCGCGAGTTGTGCCATTATGGTTGCCGAAATGGTCAGACGTGCATCAAAAGAGCTTGGATGGGAATTATTCAACAGAGAAGTCAGGATCGATGAAAGGATCCGGACAGTGAAAGGGGCAGTCAACAAGCTTCTCACCTGCGCTTACCAGGGCACAGAAAATTCTTCAACGGTCACCCTCGATGCGGCAAAGCATCTGGCAGATTCGATTGGTGCAGACTTTCATCAATGGGTAGTTGACGATGAAGTAAATTCATACACGTCAAAAATTGAAAATGCCATTCAACGAAAGCTCGTATGGGAGACCGACGATATCACGCTGCAAAACATACAGGCCAGGACACGCTCGCCCATCATATGGATGCTGGCCAACATCAGGCAGGCAATTCTACTCACAACTTCTAACCGCAGTGAAGGAGATGTGGGTTATGCAACGATGGATGGAGATACCAGTGGAAGCTTCGCTCCCATCGCCGGCCTCAGCAAGGTCTTTATCTTACAATGGTTACGGTGGGTTGAGAAATCTCTTCAACACTCGGGGCTGAGTCTTGTGAACAGACTTCAGCCTACTGCAGAGCTCCGCCCGTTGAGCAACAAGCAGACGGATGAAGATGACCTTATGCCTTATAGTGTACTGGCAGAAATTGAAAAGCACGGAATCCAATATCGCAAATCGCCCGTAGAAGTGTATCGTTTGATGAAAGACCGGCACGATCCGGAGATATTAAAGATGCAGATCAGGAAATTTTATCGGCTGTGGAGCGCAAACCAATGGAAGCGAGAGCGGCTGGCGCCATCGCTGCATCTCGATGATTTCAACGTTGATCCACGGACGTGGTGCAGGTTTCCCATTCTTTCATCGGGCTTTCGGGAAGAGCTTGAGGCAATGGATCGCGAGGACTCGGGAGGGGCGGCTGGCGACTGGCGCAGGGATTAAACAGGGCTACCCGAGGTTCCGGTGCATCGTATCTCAATTGTAATTATATTTGCCGCTTATGAGCATCCTCAATTACATCATTTGGAACGGCAGCCCGGAGATCTTTAGCTTCAATTCATTTGCGTTGCGGTGGTATGGTCTTTTCTTTGCCCTGGGCTTCCTGATCAGCCAGCAGATCCTTTATTATATACATAAGCAAGAGGGCAAGCCGGAGAAGGACGTTGATACGCTGACTATTTACATGGTAATTGCGACCATCATTGGCGCCCGCCTCGGTCACATCCTGTTCTATCAGCCTGAAGTTATCTGGGAAAGACCGCTCAGTATTTTTCTTCCCTTCGAGTTAAATCCCTTTCGATTTACCGGACTTCAGGGTCTGGCTAGCCACGGCGGGGCAATAGGTATCCTGTTTGCGCTCTGGTTATATAGCCGCAAGAACAAACCAGGTCAATCTTATCTTCAGGTTGTTGACCGGATCGTCATCCTAGTCGCCCTTACCGGTGCACTAATCCGCCTCGGAAATTTTTTCAATTCCGAGATAATCGGTAAACCCACGAACGCCGCCTACGGCATCGTATTCGTCAGCAAATTCACCGAATCTATTACTGACAGGCGCGTGGACAGGGATAACATTCTTCAAGCAGTGGTGTACAAAAGAAATGATTCTATTCCCATGGGATCCAACGGAAGAATTCCATTGAATATTTATCTGCTTTTCAAGCAGGGGGTATCTCAGACGCAGGCCGAAAATTTTGCAAGCTTTACGGCGCGCAATATACTTTCCAATTCGTTGTATGAGTTTTTTGATGCCGCCGGACAGAATACCGATATTCAGGTAAGCTCGACAGACGATAAAGCCTTTGCCGCACGCATCAGTACATTTGGAATCTCGCGGCATGCTGCGCAGCTGTATGAATCTATCTCCTGCGTAATCCTGTTTGTATTCCTTTTCAGAATATGGTATCGTGAAAAGAATAACCTGCCACCTGGACGATTGCTGGGCATTTTCCTGATCTGGTGCTTTGGATTGCGGTTTGTATTTGAGTTTTTAAAGGAAAATCAGGAGGAGTTCGAGAACCATTTATTGTTGAACATGGGCCAGATATTGAGTATCCCGCTAGTCCTTGCAGGTATAGTGATTTTGTACCTTTCATACCGACGAAAGGCTGATCAAACAGACGCTTTGATCGGTCAAGGCTAAGCTTATTTTACTGTGGAAGTCACAGGGACACCTCATGCGGCGCACGATCCTTTTTTTTACTTGCGTTCTTTTTATTCAGGGTGCGTTTGCGGCATCTGGACATAAATTACTGCCCGACACGATAAAGCTTCCGGCAAAAAATAAGGCGCTATACGATACGTCAGGCAGACCGTTGCGCATCAACAGGATCCTCATTATTGGCAACCGGGTAACCAAAGAGCAGATTGTTCTGCGCGAACTCACCGTTAAGCCCGGAGACGTGGTCTATAGTGCAGAACTTCCCATCATTATTGACCTGGATAAGAAAAAACTCATAAACACCAGATTGTTTAATAGCGTTGAAATACGACTAATGGAATTCGGAGATGCCGTGGTAGATCTCCTGATCGATATCAATGAGCGATGGTATACTTTTCCCGCACCAATATTTGAGCTCGCGGACCGCAATTTTAATGAATGGTGGGAGAACTACAACCACGACTTCAAACGAGTGAATTATGGCTTGCGGTTATATCAATTCAACATGCGGGGGCGGAATGAAACGTTGAGGCTAACTGCACAATTCGGCTTTCAACGGAAGTTCGACATCTCGTACCGGTTTCCCTACATAGACAAAAAGCAGAAGCAGGGGTTAATGATGGCGTTTGATTTTTCCGAATCCAAGAATCTTGCTTACCGCACGTTGGATCACAAACTGGAGTACGTTAGTTCACAAGACATTCTAAGGGTTAACCGTGGAGGTGCATTAACCTATACGTACAGGAAATCATTTTATGTGTCTCACGCGTTAAAGATTGAATACAGAAGCGGTTCCGTTGACGATACGATCGCTGCGATCAACCCACGGTATTTTGGAGAGGGCAGGACATCCCAGAGATTTGGCATCCTGTCGTATCAATTTACTCTCGATCGTCGCGATTATGGCGGATATCCGCTGGTCGGACATTTTCTTCATGCAAATATTTTACGATTCGGACTAACCCGCCGTGACGATGTTAAAAAGGTAGATGTTAATGTCAATTTCGCGGCTTTCATAAACCTAAAAAACAATTTCTTCCTGTCAATTAATACTATTGGCTTATGGAACTCGCAGGACAGAATACCCTATGCAAATTTCAGTGGGCTTGGCTACCGGAAGGAGCTCGTTCGCGGGTATGAAGTATTTGTAATCGAAGGTCCGGCTTACGGGCTCAATAAGACAACGCTCAAGTACCGTATATTTTCACGGACGTACAACTTTAAAGCCATGCCCATAAGGCAGTTCAGATATATTCCATTGTCAATATATCTGAAGACTTACGGTGACATAGGATACGTAAAGGGTTATCCTGATTACGACGTCAGCAACCGATTGTCAGACAAAGTTCTCACTGGTGTTGGAGCCGGCCTTGACATCGTGGCATCCTATGATGCAGTCCTCAGGTTTGAGTACAGCATCAATGGAGAAGGTGAACGCGGCCTCTTCTTCCATATTAAAAGGGAATTTTAGAGATTCAAATCAGCTTTGTATTTCCGTTTCCTGCAATCTAGTTGTAAGGAAAAATGGTGTCATACAATCGCCCGCTGCCGCGGGTTATAACGTTATTTGAATTTTAAAGAACACCCGTTGTGATCAATCTTTTGCCGTTGCCCTTAATGATCGTTTCATTCGGCTACATAGTCAGTGCACAAAGTACCGCACCACTTCCGGGAGCGCGTGCGCATAGCCTTGGCTACAGTTCCGCCTGCCTGGCTGACGAATGGTCAGTACTTAACAACGTGGCGGGTTTGGCTAAAGTCAAAGATGTATCGGTTGGATTTACTTATGACATGCAGCCATCCTTCATGCCTTTTGACAAAGTTGCCTTTGCACTTTGTCGACCTGGCAAAATTAGTATCGGTTTGGGATTCTTTCGGTTCGGCGACAATCTGTATCAGGAACAAATTCTCTCCGGCGGTGCCGGATCCGCCATCGGAACCACAGCGATTGGACTAAAGGTCAATTACATCCGGTACAGCGTGTCCGGAATTGGTGACAAGGGCATATTGAGTATAAGTCTTGGCGGCATATCCGAACTGACACCCAGGCTTACCGTTGGTGCGCACATCATCAACGTAAATCAGCCCTTCCTCTCAAAGGCTGACGACGAGCGCCTGCCTACGCTCCTTATCGTTGGCTTAATGTTTAAGTTGAGAGATAATGCATTCGTCGTGACGGAATTGGAAAAGGATATGGAGTTTAAGGCGGTGTGGAAATCCGGGCTGGAGTATACCCTTCATAAAAAACTTCTTATCCGCACGGGCTTTAATCTCTATCCGTCGGCGGGATTCTTTGGACTCGGATTCAGGCTGCGGAAATTTAACGCTGACTATGCCTTCCAATACTCGGCCGGCTGGGGCTCGAGACATGAGGCAACAGTTGTCTACCGTCTTAAAACATCAATGCGATGAGACAATTCATCACGGCGACCTTCTCATTAGTATCACTCATAGCCTATGCGCAGGACTTGCCATTAAAGGATATTGACCTTACGAGACTGGCCGACGAGTTATTCGGCGTGCCTGACGAGGATCTGAACTACGAGGAACTGTACGAAAACCTGATGCAAATACTATCGAATCCTTTAAATCTCAACAAGGCTACGGCTGAAGACCTCTCCCTGATACATATTTTGACAAGTGTCCAAATCAAAGATCTGTTGAATTACCGAAATGAAAACAAGGGTTTCCTGTCGATTTACGAACTGCAGGCCGTTCCGGGTTTCGATCCGATACTTATTGAAAAGCTGGCACCTTTTGTCAAAGTCATTGATCCGTCAACAACGATCGACGCCACTTTGTTGTCGCGAATAAAATCTGAAAGCGACAATTTTTTTCTATTGCGATCAGAGAGGACGCTGAACATCTCTCAGAACATCCCGGGATCGTCTGGTTACGAAGGCTCACCTGACAAACTTTACATACGATTCAGGACCAGCCGTGCGGGTGATTTCAGTTTGGGGTTTTGTGGCGAAAAGGATCAAGGTGAGGCTTTCCGGTGGGACGCGGAAAGAAACTATTACCTGTTTGACTATTGGTCTTTTCACGGTCAGTTGCAGAATAAAGGACGGTTAAAAAACCTCATCATTGGAGATTATCAAGCCCAGTTCGGACAAGGTGTAATGATCGGCGGAGCGTTTGGGACAGGAAAAGGAAGCGAGACGATAACAGCCGTACGTCGAACTAACGTAGGCGTGATCCCCTATACGTCGGTGTATGAGGCAGGAGGATTAAGGGGAGCTGCGGCGACCATTTCACTTATGAAGCACGGGACTTTAACCACCTTCTATTCAGCCTGCCGCCGCGACGCTTCCATCACCCACGATTCCATTGAAACGTCTATACGAGCCGTACAGACAACAGGATTTCATCGTAATGAGAAGGAGCTGAATGCGCGAAAGCAAGTAAAAGAGCAAAGCTACGGTGTAGTTTTCCAATACAAAAAAGGTGCATTTGAAGGCGGAGTTATTTTCCAGCATTACGGCATTGGTATACCAATCATTCCGAGACAAACGCCGTACAATCAGTTTGCATTTTCCGGATCAGCGTTTAATGATTTGGGGATCTTCCTGAACTATGATTGGAATAATTTTTCATTTTTTAGCGAAACCGCGTACACCCTCCATGCAGGACTTGGATCAGTTACGGGCATGCTTTGCAGTGCCACGCCATCATTGGACGTCTCGCTTTTATATCGGCGCTACGACCGGGACTTCTATACACAGTTCGCGAATCCCTTTGCAGAAGTCAGCGTACCGCAAAACGAAACGGGATTGTACTGGGGATGGAAATACCGTTTTAACCGAAAATTCATGCTCGCGGGATATTTCGACATGTTCCGCTTCCCCTGGTTGCGCTACCGCAGTTACGCTCCGTCTGCCGGATACGAATCGCTCATAAGGCTGACCTGGCAGCCTTCGAGAAAAGTAATGCTTTTTCTGCAAGGCAGGGAGGAAAGCAAAGATCGCAACACTGGTGAACCACATGTATCGTACCATACCGCTGCAGGAGTAAAACGCAACTATTGGATTCACTGCGAGCTTGGTTTGCACGAAAAGATCCGCCTTAAGTCGCGTGCGCAATTCAGCAGCTATTCCATCAACGGCGATCATTCGGAAGGACTTGTAATCGCGCAGGATATTAATGTCACCATGGGCAGATTTCAGGTAAGTGGCCGCTACGCTTTGTTTGACACGGACGATTATGACAATCGCCAATACGCTTATGAAAATGATGTGCTTCTCGCATACTCGATGCCGGCACTTTATGGGACCGGCGTCCGCAAAGTGCTGATGGTACGTTACAAATTAAACCGTTTCATTTCTCTATGGTTGCGATATGCAGCAACACGCCAGATCGATAGTAATATTACAGATGGAGATAACGCAGTTGAGGGAAGTATCAAAAATGACATTAAATTTCAGGCGAAGATCCAGTTTTAAAGTTCAAAGCCCTTATGCACGGAACCAAGCTTATTACCCCCGAAATCCTTGTTGTAATGTGCATTGGCGGAATAGCGTTCATTCTCATTTTCAGAGCAATCTTCAAAAAAGGCAAGTAAGTTTTCTACTGATTTTATAGAATATCAGACACCTGCTGACGACCAACTACGCTTTTTAGCGTCCGGATAATTCATAATACTGTCCGGAAGACCCAACTTTGTCTCCTAAACAATACGTTATGAAGTCAAAGAATGTGGTTATTCTGCTATTCGCGTTTATGGCGCAAATAGCCTTTGGTCAAAATACAAAAAAGGTTCTGGAGCTTCCCGAATTTAAGGGCATTTATGTGAACTCAAATTATACGGTTTACATCAAGCAAACCAACAAGCAAGAGGTAACTATCGAAGCATTGACGGAGATCTTTTCCATAACCGATGTAAAAGTCGAAAACGGCATTCTTATGGTAAATGTCGACCGCAAGCCCGACAATCCAAATAAAAGTCTTTGGGCGAAGATCGACGACATTAAGTTGAATCCAGCGATGAAGCTGTATGTGAGCGTTAAAAGTGTTAACGATCTGCAAGTTAACGGCGGCGGCAAGATCGTTTCAGAAAATTCAATAGCTACCGATTTTGTTTCTCTTGGTATTTCAGGTAATGGGGCAATGGATATTGACCTGAAAGGCAACTCCGTCAAAGCAGAGGTGAGCGGATCCGGTTCGATGACCATACGTGGCTACGCAAATTCTATCGATGCCGTGGTAAGTGGCACGGGCAGCCTGCACGCATTCTCCCTTAACTTAGAAACTGCCAAAGCAAAAGTGACCGGGTCTGGTTCATGTATGCTCAACGTAGCGACAAATCTGGATGCGATGGTATTGGGAAGTGGGGCGGTGAAACATAAGGGAAACACGAAGGCGGCGCAGAAAAAAATCTACGGCTCAGGAGTAATTGAGCGAGCTTATTAAAATTTTTTCTTCAGGTAACTTCGAGAGGCACCGTTTGTAAGAATTTGACAATGGTCAATGTCGAGCAGGTTAACCGGCGAGGTATGTTCACGAAGCCCAGATACCAAACCTGACGCGGGAGGCGAACAAAAGTTGCGATGCAACCTGCATAACTGAACAAAATTTTTACTGAGGCTGCGGGATGTAGAAAATCTACACAGTGGCCTCCTGAATTACCAGCCAAAGGACTGCTACGATCGGCAGGTAATAATCTTTTTCCTTTAAATCAAAATTTCTTCTTATTTTTAGCTGTTAATTGTCATCTTACTCTACGGCCCTCACTAAAAAATCGCGAGCAGTTGTTGAAGTCAAAGTTTGTCAGTTGACCTAAACTAATTTCTCATTTATTTATTTTCAACAATGAACATTTACGTTGCCAACATCCCATTTAAGGCGTCCGAACCGGAACTCAAGGGATTATTTGAAGAGTATGGCGAAGTTTCTTCTGCCAAGATTGTAATGGACAAAGTAACGCAGCGCAGCCGTGGATTCGGTTTTGTCGAAATGGCGGATGAAGCTGCAGCACGTCAGGCTATCACTAGCCTTAACGGTTTTAACTTCCTGGGCAAGACCTTGGTGGTAAACGAAGCGAGACCTAGGACCGATGCTCCACGCAGTGGTGGTGGCGGAGGTTACCGTAGTGGTGGCGGGGGTGGCTTCAACCGCAGAAGCAATAGCGATTATTAATCACAACCGATATTGTATTTAAAACTGCTCCTTTTCAGGGGCAGTTTTTTTTTGCCTTCTGCTGACTCAGTTTGTTAGAGCAGTTTTGTAAACCCCGTATTGCACCAAACAAAAATCCTGTGAAAGTTATCGGCAATGTGGAAGACCTGTGGCAATCGTCAGCAACCTGGTTGCTGGACTTTTTTTTAGAATCGTATTGGGTTATTACATCGCTTACCGCCTTTTTTGGTAGCCCTCTCCGGCGAATGCTTTTGAGGACTCTTCGGAGATACACTTTTGCTTTAATTATTTATCTTGACGCCCAAAGCGTTTCACATGGGCTATGTTGTTGGAATTGATATTGGCACTGGCAGTACAAAGGCGGTAGCTGTCAATGCCGCGGGGAAAATTCTCGAAACAAGTCAGGTTTGGTATCCTATACTTGAACCGGAACCGACCTACAGCGAACAGGAGCCGGAACTGATCTGGCAGTCCTTTGCAAAATGTATGCAACGTATATCCACTACGTTGGGGGATGACCCGCTAGCCATTGTGTTAAGCAGTGCCATGCACAGCGTGATTCTCATAGACAGCGACGGAAATCCGTTGATGAATATGATTACCTGGGCAGATAACCGCAGCGCTTTAATTGCTGACCGCATACATCATTCACAGGAGGGTGAAACATTGTACGCTGAAACCGGTACGCCGATTCACGCGATGAGTCCACTTTGCAAAATCCTTTGGCTGAAGGAAAATGCAACTGCCTTGTTTAACCGTGCATCGCGATTCATTTCAATTAAGGAATACATCTGGTTCAAACTATTTGGGGTCTGCGAAATTGATTTTGCCATCGCCTCGGCTTCCGGTCTGTTCAACATCAATAGAAACGAATGGAACGAATTATCAATGAAAATCTGCGGTATTCAGGCGGGTCAACTGAGCACCGTCGTTCCCCCAAGCTACCGCCGCGAAGGACTGAGGGAAGGGGTTGCCTCGTTACTTCAGGTCCAGGCGCAGACGCCTTTTATCATTGGCGCGAGTGACGGTTGCCTCGCGAATGTCGGAAGCTTCGCGATCGAATCGGGCACTGCAGCATTAACCATCGGCACGAGTGGCGCCATTCGGGTAGCAAGTCCGAAACCAACTGTCAATTTTAAGGCAATGACCTTTAATTACAGAATGTTCGATAATCTCTTTATCAGCGGCGGACCCATCAACAATGGAGGAATTGCCCTGAAATGGTACGCTGAGAGCTTCCTGAAAATTCCCTTAACCGCCGCCGAAGACTATGATAAGCTGCTCGATGCGATCGACGCAACCACTGCTGGCTCAAATGGTTTGATATTTCTCCCTTACCTTCGCGGAGAACGCGCTCCAATATGGAATAGCCAGGCGAGCGGTATTTTCTTTGGCATTAGAAACTACCACACGCAGGCCCACTTTACCAGGGCCGTAGTTGAAGGAATTTCGATGTCGCTATACAGCATTATGAATGCGATGGAGGCGGGTGGGCTGTCCATTGAGAAAGTACACGTCAGCGGCGGCTTTATCCATTCCAAAGCGTGGCTTCAGATTTTATCAGACGTATTCAATAAGCCTATCGTGCTGATTCATGGTGAAGACGCATCCGCTCTTGGCGCAACGTTTCTTGGATTAAAAGTGCTCGGATTGATTAGCGATTTTGGAGAATTAAACGCAGACAAGCATAGAACCTACCTGCCGGACGCCGAGAACCACGCCGTCTACAAGTTAATTTTCACGATATATCAAAACCTTTATGAAAAGACAAAAGATGACATGGTGTCGCTAATGCAGTTGCGAAAGTGATCTACCCGCATTTCAGCTCCATGATCGTCAACTCCGGAGGCATCCCAATTCTACCGGGATATCCCAGATAACCGAAACCGCGGTTGACATACAGATATTGGGATCCCTCCTGATAAAGCCCTGCCCACTGCTTATAAACATATTGAGAAGGGCTCCATTTGACGTTTCCAACTTCAATACCAAACTGGAAGCCATGCGTGTGCCCTGAAAACATTAGATCAATATCCGGATAAAGTGGACGCACTTGCGCATCCCAATGGCTGGGATCGTGTGACAGCAGGATCTTCACAGGAACATCTCTGGATCCCGCGTAAGCCTGATCGAGGTGACCATATTTTGCAAATCTTCCACCACCCCAGTTTTCATTGCCAAGTATGGCTATCTTTTCCTTGTCGATTTCCACAAGTTTATGCTCGTTCATCAGTAGCGTATAACCCAAGAGCCGGTGAGCTTCCCGGAGATCTTTAAAATTCTGCTGTTTGGCGCGGACACTCTCCCACTGGTGATAATCGCCATAATCGTGATTTCCTGTAACTGAGAACACGCCATACGGCGCCTTCAGCTTATTGAATACATCGAAATATTCCTTCATTTCTGACACCTGATTGTTTACAAGGTCTCCCGTAAATACGATAATTTCTGCCTTTTCGCGCATCAGCATTTCAATGCCACCCTTTACAGCAATCTTGTTGTAAAAGCTGCCGGCATGAATATCTGACAATTGTGCTATCCTCATGCCGTCGAAACTGCGTGGCAAGTTGGGGAGCGTTACGGATACGCGCCGTATCCGGTAGTCGTGGGCTCCTGATATAACGCCATAGGCCATGGCCCCAAACGGAATACTGGATACGACCAGCGCGGTCTTTGAAAGGAATTCACTCCTCAACTTGCCACGCAGTTTCGACGGCATGAGGATAGCACAATTGTCAGATATTCATGCCGGCAGCTTTTACAACAAGATTGCTGTAAAGGGTGGCATTGAAATGC
>JANNPM010000175.1:0-5949 GCA_031400145.1 Chryseolinea sp.
CGGGAATTTTATCATACCCTAAAATTGTTCCCAGCACGCCACCGACCGTGGAAGGGTTGCAATCTGCGTCCTGACCACAGCGTGTAGAGATTTCAAGGGACCTCGTGAAGTCCCCCTCGCCATATAGAAGCCCAATCACGACATACGCGGCGTTTACCTTCGCATCAATATTGAAAGGTAGAAATACTCCGTCGGGGCATCCGATGTCTTCAGCCCATTTCCGCTGCACTTCAAACCATGTTTGCTTCCAATCAGTGGGATGTTTTTTATGCCACGCTACCACATCTGAAATGCATCGGTAAAATTCGCTGCGCGCCGGAACAGTCTTTAAGGCTTCGGTAACCACATAGTTAATGTCATCGGAGGTAAAGGCAAGTGTATACATGGCACCCACAAAAACACCACCGTACCAACCATCGCCATAATTCATAATGTGCCCGATTTTGTCACTTATCGTTGACGCGGTATTAGGCATCCCCGGACTCATTAAGCCGGCAAAATCACTTTCAATCTGATAATCGATACAATCGGCATGGGGATTATTTAACCAATGGCCACTCTGCGGCGGTATTACGCCATTTAAAATATTGTAACGACCAACTTGATTTGCATGCCATAAGGCATAGCCGGCATTGGAATAGGCGGTTGCAAACTCACTCTGCGGAGCGTCAAGTCCATGCTTCTCAAACACATCCACAAAAGTCAAATCCATATAGAGGTCGTCGTAGAGCCCTGGCCACTCGAGCATTGCTTTCTTCAAGTATCCATCATACCAAAGTAGCGGCTGGTAATCGCCAATGAATGTTCCCTGAAATTTGAATTCACTCGGACCGCCGAAAGTAACACCGACAGTTTGTCCAGCCCATCCACCTTTGATTTTGTCATGAAGTTTCGATCTGTTGATTTTGAACCGACCCGGTTCGCCGGACTGCGCATGGCACAAGGTCGCGAGCAGGACAAGGTATGCAAGGAACAAATACTTTCTCATAACGCTATGTTTAGATGCACTTGATTTCTTTCAATTGCCGGTGACGAGTTTGAAATGATCAACCTCTTTCCGTGAAGGTATGGAAGACTGTGCGCCCATGGAGGTGACCGAAATAGCGGCAGCTTTACAGGCAAAGGCGACCGCATTGGCGAGCGGCAATCCTTCCGACAACGCAACAGCCAGCGCGCCATTAAAACAATCGCCTGCGGCTGTGGTATCGAAGGCTGTAACAGGCGGAGCAGGTATCATGGTTTTGACCGCCTCGGACGAAAGGTATGCACCCTGAGAGCCCATGGTGATGATAACATTTGCGACACCCTTTTCATGCAAGGAGGACGCTGCCCCCTTGGCCGATAATTCATCGATTACCCTTATGCCGGTCATCAATTCCGCTTCGGATTCATTTGGCGTGATCAAAAACATATGCTTAAAAAGGTCGGCACGTAAAATGTGCGCCGGTGCAGGATTCAGGATAACAAGCAGGCCCCGTTTATTTGCTTCCTCAATTATGAATTCGACGGTTAATAGCGGAATTTCTAACTGAAGCAAAATGATGGCAGGGGGTGTTACTGACAGCAACGCCTCTTGAACCGTGTGAATATCCAGAAAACTATTGGCTCCTGGTGCCACCATGATACTGTTCTCACCCTTATCATCCACATTAATAAGGGCCACGCCCGATGGATGGTCGGGGTCGGTGGTGATAAACGTTGTTCGTATGTTTTCTGTCTGGTATTGTTGGATCGCCCGTGTTCCGAAGATATCATTTCCAACGCGGGCGACGAATGTGACACGCCCCCCGAGTCGTGACGCTGCTACCGCTTGATTGGCTCCTTTTCCACCCGCATTCATTAAGAAGGTGCCGCCAAGCACCGTCTCGCCAGGCTTCGGCAAGGACGCCGCTTTAATGACCATGTCGGTGTTAGAACTTCCGATCACGTAAATTGGTGTATTCATTTCGGTTAAATTGATTTCCGTCTGCGTTCAAAATTATCAAATGCATCGTCATAACAGCGAGTTCAAACCTGAAAATAGCAATCCCGAAAAGTGTGCCCGCTATTGTTACTTCTTCAGACAATAAATAAATATTAAGATTTTGTTTGGTAATTTTTTTTTAGTAATGGAATAATAATTGCCATTTGTAACGGAAGGGTTAAAAAAAATAGAATTTCAAGACACTTTTAAACGAAGTAAGTCTTATGAGCACGTTTGATAAACCGCGCCACTACGTTATCAGCATGAAAGCCGCCAAGCTATTCACAATGCTTCAATTGTTAGCGATGCTTTCGCACGCGCAGTCAGTTTGCACGGATGGCGCTACTTTAGACGAGGAGAAAATTCGAAGTTTTAAGTATGGGCCAGTGCCAAACGTGCCCATGTACGCACGCCAGCTCGAGAGCAATTTATATAAATGGGCACATCCCGACCCGGCACGGGTAAATGACACCGAGTATATTCAAGGGTTGATTAACAAAGTTGGTGAAAACGGGACCATTTATTTTCATAAAGGCATCTATAAAATATCTAACCTGAAGCTTAAAAGTGGTTTTACCTTATTAGGAGAAGCAGGAAGCGTATTCACAGGTGAAGAAAAGTTATCAAATCGGTGGACTCAAGTCAACGATAAGATATGGATGTATTCATATCCGCAAGAGCCTGTTGCTTTTAATCCCAAAGATAAAGGTGGAAATGAGTCCACCGAGTGTGAAGACAAAACTGATCTTTGTAAACTAAGCCAGGATTTGTTTTTGAATGACTTGTGGCAAAACCGGCTTGCCAGCATAAAAATGCTAAAAAAGGAAGGTGACTGGGCTTTCGATCAAGGAGAGGATGGAATAGAAGACAACAGGCTTGTGCTATATACCTCGTCAGATCCGAATAACGTAACCAAACTATCTGCAGAAAAGCGAGCTCTTTACGATTCCCCGACAAAGGGGGATGTTTCTGCCTCACGAAATTTAATGAATGTTAAGATCTTCAATATTGAATTTACAAATTATATCGAAACGCCTTTTACAGCGGGATCTCTTTGGATCATTGCTAATAACACTTTTAAGAATAATCACTTCTCGGGCATAGTAGTAAAGGGGAATAAATTAGAAGTTAAGTGGAATCAATTCAATTACAACGGCGCCACCGGAATAGGAGCCAGCGTAAAAAACTCTGATTTATTTGAAAACGAACTAGCTTTTAACAATCAGGCCAAATATGCAAAGGGGTGGAACGCGGGAGGAATGAAATCGACCGCCACAAAAAGCTTTAAAGTATATAGAAACTATGTCCACGACAACGCAGCAACCGGTTTGTGGTCTGATGTATTTGCTGACAGCACTACATACCATCATAACTTACTGGAGAGAAACAAAATTGGGATCCATTATGAGATAAGCACACATGGGTACATTCATGACAATGTATTGATCGACAATACTCAGTATGGCATAGAAGTGGTAAGTTCTTCTAATGTAGAAGTCTATAACAACACCGTAAAATACCACACCAAAGCCACTCAAAACGGAATAGTGGTAGTACAGGATCAGCGCGGATATGCGGGTGATTGTCTAGACAATGATCCTACTAACGACCCTATAGATAAAAACCCCGACGATGACCAACTGCCTTGTAACATGCAGGTACACAACGTACGCGTACACCATAATTACATTAAAACTTTTCAACCAAACAATACGGCTGCCGGGTTTAGAGTCCACCCTGAAAAAGCCAAAAAATGGAATGCTTCAGGTGCGCCAAACCCTGGAAGATTCTACGAAAGCTACTATAATGTGAAATTTGATTCAAATCGGTACGAACTCGCAGGTGGCTTAGCCTTTTTTTATTGGGGTTGGAGTCAAAGGGAATCAACAACAATATTGACCCGATGGAACTGGTACAACGAACAAGATGTTGGCGCTTGTACAAACCTTCTATCCACAGAAAATCTAAAGATTGAGGTTGAAGGTACAACGGCTGCAATTAAACCAAAGAAAAACACCGGCGCAAAAAGCGAAACGGTCCCTTCAAAAAGTCCCCTGAATAGTTATTCATCCGCCGTTAACGATACGGCGCGCCATGTTGTTTTTAATGTGAAGGTGCCACAAGCAGGGGACTACAAAATTTACGCAAGGGTTTTGTCAACTACAGAGAATGCTAATCCGCTCTGGGTTAAAGTCAACAATGGCCCCTGGGTTGCATGGAAAGTAGGGAAATATGCCGCATTGTCGTGGGCACAAATTGGTAAGGAGCGCTTTTTTTTAAAAGCCAATAATACAAACAACACTATTTCTTTCTCCTATCCTAAGCATGGCACCGAACTGGATAAGCTATACATAACTGCTAACGGAAAGCCACTATAGAAGGGATGTTTGGAAGAGGACTTCGGCGAAGGCCGATCGGGATGCTAAATCTGCGTCCGGAGCCTTCCTGGTATTGACAATTCAGGTATAAAGCAGTTCAAACCCTTCAACTTTCCTAACCTACTGATCATCATACAATAAAGAAGGGACCAAAGAAAAATTTTCCTTCATCCCCTTGTAGTGAACCCGCAGGGATTCAAACCCCGAACCTTCTCATCCGTAGTGAGATGCTCTATTCAGTTAAGCTACGGGTCCGTTTTTCAGGTTTAACCTGAATTTTGGAGTGCAAATGTAAAGAATAATTTCACCTGGCAAAAACAAATAGGTTTTGCCCTGACGTCAAAAAAGCTATTTTTGGGCTCGGATTGAATAACTGTAAGGCATGATAAGGAAACTAGCGGGTATTGTATTTTTCACGGGCATTTCCCTCGCGGCAACGGGCCAGATAAATTCGGCTGCGAAGCCCTCTGTAAGGCCCGATATTCCTGGAATATTTACGTTTGAATTCGGCTTCAACCGTGATCTTAATGGCCCTGACGAGTTCAGCCCAGGGTTTATTGGCTCACGCACAGCGAACGTTTATTACCAGTACGAATTCCGACTGTTTAAGTCGCCAATAAGCATCGTGCCGGGTATCGGCCTGAGCCTTGAGCGCCACCAAATGAACAACAACTATACGCTCGCTTATGAAAACAGCACAAGTGATGAGGTGGTTCTTGTTGCACCAGGAGATTCGCCTTACCCCGATATAAGAAAGTCGATGATTATTACCAATTATCTTGAAATGCCGGTCGAAATCCGTTATACGTTGAAGCCAGACGATCCAACGCGCAGCTTTAAGGTCGCCTTCGGCGGCAGGATTGGCTATCTCTTTAGTTCATCCTCCAAGATCAAATATGAAGAGAATTCTGAAATAAAGAAGATAAAGGACAAGCAGGATTTTAATCTTAACAAAATCAGGTACGGCTTATCAGGAAAGTTAGGTTTTGGAAACTTTATGTTTTTTGGATACTACAACCTGTCCCCTTTATTTGAAGGAGGGAATGGACTACAAACCGACGACGAGAGCAACGATTTCAGCACAATAACTGTGGGTATTTCGTTATCAAGCTTTTAGCAGGCAACATAATAAACAAGAAGAACACGGGTGAACGTGCGCGGGAAGATCAGATTTTCTTTTCAACGCTCATTTTTGGCGCTTCCTTCTTTGTATAAGTAGGGCATGTATACTGGCTGCATGCAGATATCAGTGCTACCAACACAACGAAAACAACAAGCTTTTTCATCAGTTCTGAACTTTGGTTATAACAAATCTATAATTCTTTCTAAATAAAACAAATCTAAAGCATGCCAACTGGGTCCTGGCCGGACAAGCCGTTCATTCAATCAACAGGTTACATCCCCTGACATCACTGTTATCTGACCTACCCAAAACTTCAAAAGATCCATCGTCATATATCCGGCCCAGATCTTCAGTCTCGATGAAAGCAATGGAGTGCAGGTTAGCCAAGTCGATGACGTTTATACCTGCTGTTTCATTTAGTAACCCTTTCTGTAAGGGATCGGTCAGCTCTCTTCCGATGACTTTCATCCAGGGAGGGCATTTAA
>JANNPM010000198.1:0-3820 GCA_031400145.1 Chryseolinea sp.
CTTCTCGTTGCTTATGGCGGACCGTGGGCGGAGAACTATTACTACGCGACTGAAAATGTTAACGGAGACGCTAAGCTCAATCACTTCACCGCCAAGTCGGAGTTGGATCAAAAATCAAGACGGAGGCCGGGATGGTTTATGCCGGAAGAGCACGTTTTTCAAGACCACGCCAGGTTTATTAATGAAGTAGTAAAGGCCGGAGGCAATGCCGGTGTTGGTTCCCACGGCCAGCTTCAAGGTCTGGGTTATCATTGGGAGTTATGGAGTGTTGCCTCTGGCGGTATGAGCAACCATGATGCTTTAAAGGTTGCTACCATATTGGGGGCACAGTCGTTAGGTCTCCATCATGATCTGGGTACCATTGAATCGGGAAAATTAGCTGACCTTATCATTCTCGACAAGAATCCTCTGGAAAACATACGCAATTCAAACACTGTAAATCAGGTCTTGAAGAACGGCCGCCTCTACGACGGCAACACGCTTGACGAGGTATATCCGATCGTACGGAAAGCACCCTCATTTGGAAATGAGCAGGATAGGCCGAAGGATGTGCCGGGAACCAGAGAATAGACGTAATAACTTCTCGCACGTCTTTAAATTGGATGGAGATTAAAATTAGTATCCCCACTTCTTCATGATCGCAAGGTTTTCTTTCATACACGCAATGGGTGTTTTGCCCTGATATGCCTCCTGCTCAATAATAAAATGCTTTGTTCCACCCACCTTACGGCCAAGATCGATCACTTCTTTCGGATTTACCACACCATTACCCAACACAGTGCTTTCGAAAGCGGGATCTGCCGTCTCATTGAGTGTAATCTCATCCTTTACGTGCATGGATTCAAACCTTCCCGGATATTGACGAACAATGTCGATCGCTTTAACCCCGCCGTTATAAAGATTGCCGATATCAAGTTGCTGTATGACGAGGTCAGGATCGGTATTTTTTAAAATAATGTCATAAACGGTCTGGCCGTCAAGTTTTACGCTGAACTCGAAATCATGGTTATGATAACCGAATTTCATTCCCGATTTCTTGCAAAGCTCTCCTGATTTATTAAATACCTCCATGTAACGCTTCAGGTCATCTGCGGTTTGACGAAGGCTCTCATCCAGCCATGGAGATATCACGTATTCTTGTCCGACGACCAGTGCGTCTTCAATAGTATATCGCCAAAGTTCCGTGAAGTCTTTGGTGGCCTCGTTCCAATGGGGTTTCCCCATCACCGTATGCCCGCTTGGCATTTTCAATCCCAGATCCTCGAGAATCTTTTTGAAATCTTTGGCACTGTGGCCGTAGAATTTGCGGTCTACATAATTGGCGTGCTCTACATATTTGTATCCCATGGTCGCCAACTGACGCATTGTCCCAACAGGATCCTTCTTCATGTCATCCTGTACGGAATACAACTGTAATCCCATTACTTCGCCTCGCGGCTTAGCTGCTGCCAGAATACTGGTTAACAAAGCGCTGCTTCCGAGGACGCCGAGCGTGCCCTTTTTTATGAAATCCCTTCTCGAGTTACTCATGCCGTCATGGATTAATGAAGTCGTTATGTACGACTAAAGATATAAATTTTTCACGCATCACTACGCAACCTTTGTGACGAACTGATAAACCTCCCTATAATGACGGATGAGGTTCTCCCAATCAAAGGCAGATGAGTTGTTTTCGACGTTGTTTCGTTGCATAATTCTTTGACGCATGGTTTGCATCAGAAAGGTATGCATCACATCTGCCAGTTGGTTTGCCGACCACTCGAATGTGCGCTTGCCCCGTTCGATCACGAACAGGCCGTACTTTTCATGATCCTCGATATGATGGATAATATAATCTCCAAATCCTGACAGATCACTTGTGACCGAAGGTATGCCGCTTGCCATACATTCAAGGGGCGTGTAGCCCCACGGCTCATAATAGCTGGGGAAGATTCCAAGATGACATCCACGCACAAATTGGTTGTAATCCATGCCAAAGAGTGGATTGCTTGTGTTGATAAAATCAGGGTGATAAACAATCTTTACCGGATCATCGGGATTGTTTAACAGCTTCTTTGCCTGTAATGCGACCAGAATCTCATCTGTATCTTCATTCACCAGCCGGTGGGTAACCACCAGCGGATTCTTCTTGGTTTTCCATGCCTGCAATGTGCGGCGATAACGCAGCTTCCAATACTCGTCAACAAAGGAGTTCAAGTCCGGCAGGTGGGTAGCATCTTTCGCCGTACTCTCATAAAACAGGCGTTTCCCAATCTGCTTCTGGATTTCTTCTGTCGTCTGAAAGATCTCCTGCATCATCGCCTTGGATTGCAATACTTCAGGGTGAATGTTCAGAAAATCTCTCTTTGTTATAATGAACATCACCACGGTCGTTTCAGATTTTTCCGTCTTCAAGCGCTGATTTAACTTTGAGAGCGCTTCGATCGTAACATCGAATCCCTTGTTTCTGAACTCATATCTGCCAGACGTAAAAAAGTATAAAGTTTTATCAAGGTCGAATGGGTACGACTGGAAGAAATGCGCCATGATAAAGCGATGTATCTCTTCTTTGTATTGGACGTGCTGATTTTGAAATTCATGCAATGCTTCAAAACGTTCGATGTTCAGTCCGTTCGGCAGCACCACTTCCGGTTTGCGCTTTAGAAGGTGTTTGCATTCGCGTGCTGTTACCTCGCTAACTGTTGTCAGCGCGTCAGCGACCTGCGAACATTGATATTCAATCCTGGTTTCGGTTTCAATTCCAAATCTTTTTGCTTCTTCCTCCCAGCTGAAGAACGGAAGATGGGCATAAAATAACGGAGAATTGATTGCAAGGTGTCGTCCCAACTGCGTTGCATGCGTAGTGAACACTGTTTTTACCGGCATCTCATCACGCTTAATATCAAGGATTGGCAAACAGGACATCCATTCATGAAAATGTCCGATAATCTGCTGATCCTTCCCTACAAGCTTCACCATTTCGTCAAAGAACAACTTGGTAAGATATCCAAATGCGACAACCTGATTTATGAGTTGGTTGTCGGCCGGCGTGCTGATGCCATGATTTTTCCAAAGCAGATATTTGACAACATTCATTGATTTGGGCTGAACAACCTGGGGGTTTAACAATACAACGCGTGGCTTACCCGTTACCAGCCACTCGGCATAATGCACGTCAAAACCTCTCGTTCGAAGATTGGCGGCCGCCTGACCAAATACGTCCTGCGAGTCGTCGAGAGGCTCCAACTCTGCTTGAATGTTTTTATTCAGGTAAGGACCTACCATGCAATAGGGACCGTTCGCATGTTTTACCATTGCCGGTGCCTTGGAACGGATGACCGTATAGATACCTCCCACCTGATTACATACCTCCCAGGCCACTTCAATGATGCAGGATGGAGGAAACTGATCTTTTAACTGTGGTGTACGTTTTGGCATTTTGATGGCCATAATGGCCGATTATAAACCTTAAATCTATTTATTTAATGTCAAAATTTCTGAAATACCAGATTTGCTTTCAATGGATTATTTTTTGAGCATCAGCCTTGAGAAATAACGCATATGAATCTGGACAAATTCACTATAAAATCGCAGGAAACGGTGCAGAAGGCGGCCGAGATCGCGCTGAGCCTGAACCACCAGGCCATAGAACCGGGACATCTCTTAAAGGCAATTCTGGAAACCGATGAAAATGTTTCTAACTATTTGTTTAAGAAACTGAACGTGAATGTCAATATCCTCAACTCAAAGCTTGAGGAAGTACTTCACAGTTACCCACGTGTGTCCGGCCAGCAGCCTTACTTATCATCTTCTACAAATGCAGTTCTTCAGCAGGCCGACA
>JANNPM010000245.1:0-1934 GCA_031400145.1 Chryseolinea sp.
TTGCCATTGAAGATCGACAGATTCAACGAGAATTTTATCGATTTGGTTACCAAGGACAGTTTAGTGAAAAGGATGAGGAAACGGGCTGGAATCATTTTGAGTGGAGAGAGTATGATCCGGTGATTGGAAGAACCATCACCACAGACCCGGCAAGACAATTTCACTCACCATATATGTGGGTAGGGAACAACCCGATCAGTGGTACTGATCCTACTGGTGGAGTCTCACCGATTTATGACATGGATGGTAATTTCCTGGGAACCGATGATCAAGGACTACAAGGTGAAGCAATCTTTATGGATGCAAGTCACTTCGCACAAGGCATGTCACACGAGAGCGCTCTTGAAGCAGGGTTTACGTTTAGTCAACATTTTTCATTAGGGTTAAATCTTGAAGCAAGCGCAGCAGCGTTCCAGCATATAGAAACTTTACCAAGTAGACCTGACTGGGATGGTATTTTAACGTTAGATGAAGCTAATGAGGGGTATAGGAACGGAGGTGGTCAACCAATTGTATGTAGATGCTTCTGGAATAGATTTATCACCGATACTCCTCATGTTCGATCGAGCTGCCATCCAGCGAAGCGAATTTTCCCATCCCATCAAAAACCGGACCGTCAGAATGCTCTTTCTTGGGTTCTTCCGGCGGTTTTTTTCTTTTGAAACCCTGAGTTGTAAGCCGGTTTTAAACGGACCGGATGACACGTCGCTACTGAACAACGCCGTTGTTTTGATTGAGTAGTTATTTTAAACTTATCCGTTAGTTTCGTTAGACAAAACCCTGTTTAGTATGCTCACGCATTCTTCATAGCCCGTGCTAGTCGTAGAAATTGCAACGCTATTGCGATTGTAAGGTGCGTAAATTCTTGCGTTGGGCTTTTGGAATAATCCGACAGTTGGCGTTTTTGTAGCGCTTGCCAGATGCATCATTCCACTGTCGGCGCCGATAAAAATCTCTGAATTCGCAATCAGACTACCTATTTCACGGAGGTTTCTGCTGTAAAATGAAGGCGCCTTAAATGAAATTTGAGAAACATTTTCAACAGGTAGAATCTCGATGATATTATAATCAACATACTCCGTTTTCAGACGTTCATAGCATGTGTTCCACCAGAGTTCGGAATAGCATTTGTCACCAGTGGCATAGGTAAATAGACTGATAATTTTCTTGTCATTTTTTACGAGTTCAGTCGCTATTTCTTTTCCATGGGCAATTTCGTTCGAAGTTAATTTCAGATCCAGAAATGCAACGCTGCTTTTGTTAGCCTCTAGTCCCAGCGCTCGTAAATTTCTGCGAAAGCTGTACACAGGATATTTTGCTATATGTTCATGATCTGCAAAGCGAAATTGAGTATCCTCGTCGATGTCGCCGAAGAATTTGTATTTCGAATTTGCAAACTGGGTGGAAAGTCTGCCCGAAGCGGAAGAATTCACCGCATTAATGGCAAGGTCATATCGACTCGCACGAATTTTAAACCATTCTAACAGGTATCGGAATGGACTTCGAAATGGCTTTCGTGGCAACTGAATGATCCTTTCTATATTGGGGTAGTTTTGGAATAAAGAAGGCGCGATATTCCCCTTGACAAACAAGTCGATTCTGGCATGCGGGAAGGTTTCGATCACTTCTTGTAATAAAGGAGTAATCAACAACAGGTTTCCAAGCCTGTGATTTGGCCTGCAAATCAAGATTTTTCTGATTTCGGAATGCCGGGCAAAATCGGTACGCCGCGCGATAGCTGAGACTTCAAGTCGTTTGGTTAAAGTTCTCATCAGCCAGCCTCTTATTCCGTTTATTCTCTTTTGCATTTTCATGTGTTAATAATTGTTTTTCCGTAGTCACATGGAATCGCATGGTTAATTAACATCCTTTTGGGTGAACGCAGTGCATGACGATTTCATGTGTTAATAATTGTTTTTAGTTGTCACATGGAA
>JANNPM010000269.1:0-8693 GCA_031400145.1 Chryseolinea sp.
TCATGGCAGGCAAGATTCTTCGTATCAGTCAGAAAGGGATGGCATTCAAAACTTACGAAGGTAAGATCAATCTGGAGACCTTTGGCGCGCTTCGTGGCGCAAGCCCGATAGCGGAATCCTTTGATTTTTCCGTTGACAAGAGTGATAAGAAGCTCATCAAAGAGCTGGAAAAAGTTGCTCTGAGCGGCGAGCGCATCAATCTATATTTTGTAAAGAGATATGTGGCATTTCCGTGGCGCGGCGATACAAAATATTTTGCCACACGCGTGGAAAGGGTTGAGCATGGAACGACGGTTCCGTAGCATTCGGGCCTTAAGTGATTGTTTGATCAGGCGGTCGCTGCCGAAGTCTCTTCAAACTTCTGAGAGATCTTCAAGACAACAGTCTTCTTTGCCTTATATCCACAGTAACCACACTGGAAATGCTTGAGCAATTGACCTTCTTCACCTAATGAAGGTGTTTTCAGTATCTCTTCGCGAACGACCTTGAAGGTTTGATAGTTACACTCAGGACATTGCAATGCATGAAGGTGGCCAGAGTAACGTTCGATCTTCACGTAACCAGTTTCCTCATCTTTCCATACATCGTAGTCAACAGAAAATACGTTTTCTTCAGCCTGCATACCTTCATCGAGGTAGGCATCTTCTTCCTGTTCACCGAGCAGCTTCATCGCTTTGCCAGTCTTGGGCGATACCCGCGGCCTATATCGCAGTGCCTTGAGTCGCTTCTCGATGAAGAAGGGGTAGTAGAACTTAAGCATGTTCTGTACAATCAGCGCAACGATCATACCCATTGCAAAGGTTGTGAAGCCGAGAACAAAGATCCATAACGTATTAAGTTTTTGAATGTTTGAGTTGGCGTAGAAGCAGCATCCGATGATAAGGATAATGGCGGCAATCCAAAGGGTCCTGATCTCGCTCTTGTTAATGTAATCGTACTTTAGTTTGGCATCGTTCATCGTTGCGAGTCGGATGACGTGGAAGAGGACAATCAGTATGGAAATTGCCCAAGCCACGTATGCAACGCTTTTCGCCATTGCATTCCAGGAATCATAATTTTCGGTAACAAGTTCGTCCATGGTTTCGGATTGGTTATAGGGTATTCTTAATAGCAAATATATATGCCTGTGTTTGTTTTACCTAGAAGGTCGCTGGGGTAATCCCGCCAAATGGCTACAAGTTATTACAGATTTTGATTACTTGTCACACTCTTTTCCCAGCTCCCCTGGACAGGCAGGTTAGTTTTCTTCCAAAAATTCCTTAATTCTGGAAGCAGCTTCTCCCGCACTTTCAAACATACCCATATGCGCGACGTTCCGAAGTATATGAATTTCGGCTTTTTGACAGGCCTTGCCCTGTTCTTTCAACGATTCGGGCGAGATTCCCGCGTCTTTTTCACCTCCGAGTAGCAGTGTAGGTTTTTTAAAACTAATTAATGTTTTGAGCTGCTCCCGACGGTCTCTCATTGCCCTTGTATAACCTATTACAGTTTCCGCACTGGTAGTCGCAGCAACCTGACGCACCCTTTCGATATCCTCATGCTCAGGATCCGCAAACAATGGCGTGATGAAACTGGAAGTAAAAGCAATCACACCTTTCTTCTTAACTAAGTCTACAACCTTGTTCCTCGAGGCCTTGCGTTCATCGGTATCAGCATATGCAGTGGAATGAAAAAGTATGAGTTTTGAAAACAGATCGGGTCGTTTTTCCAATACATATAAAGCTACATAACCACCAAGTGAATGTCCGACAATAACGCTATCCGGCAACTTGTGGGCTAACACGAATGCTATTACTTCGTCGGCCACATCGTCAAGTGAAAAGTTTTCACGAAGCGCCTGACTTTTTCCAAATCCCGGAAGGTCAATGCTAACAACGGTATGCTCTTCCACAAACTTTTCTCCAAAGTCATCCCAGATTGCCTGATGTAAGGGAAAGCCATGGATAAAGATGATAGGTTTACCCTTGCCGCGCTGTCGTGAGAAAAGCGTGCTCATCTTATCTTTGGAACAGAGTCAAGCATCCCGACCACTGCGCGCTCGATGCCCTCTACGTCATATCCGCATTCATGATGAAGTTCATGCTGTTCACCATGTTCTACAACGCGATCGGGAATTCCGAGGCGTTTCACTTCAGCCTGGTAGTTGTGTTCTGCCATAAATTCCAAAATCGCGCTGCCAAAACCTCCCTGCACACAGCCATCCTCTACGGTGATGACCTTTTTATGCTCTGAAAATATCTCGTGCAGCATTTCTTCATCCAGTGGTTTTGCGAAACGCATGTCGTAATGTGCCACGCTGATTTTCCGTTTTGCAAGCCTGTCGCATACAGTAACGGCGTAATTGCCGATATGACCGAAGGTTAGTATAGCCAGTTCATCGCCGCCGCGGAGCTTGCGGCCCGTGCCAATGCGTATCTCTTCCATTGGTGTGCGCCAGTTAGGTGATACACCTTGTCCGCGTGGATATCGGATTGAAAAAGCGCGTTCCTTGCGGGGCAGCTGAGCAGTATACATGAGGTTGCGCAACTCCGATTCATTCATCGGGGCCGTGACGATCATATTAGGCAAGCACCGGAAATAGGCTATGTCGTAGGCGCCGTGATGTGTCGGGCCGTCCGCTCCGGCCACTCCTGCTCTATCCAGACAAAAGTTTACAGGAAGGTTCTGAATGCATACGTCGTGTATTACCTGGTCATAAGCTCGTTGCATGAACGTGCTGTAAATATTGCAAAAGGGAACCAGTTCTTGAGTAGCAAGTCCCGCGGAGAATGTTACGGCGTGCTGTTCGGCAATGCCCACATCTATGGCGCGGTCAGGCATCTCCTTCATCATGATATTCATGGAAGAACCCGACGGCATGGCGGGCGTAATGCCGATGATCTTGTCATTTAACCTCGCCAACTCTACAAGGGTGTTTCCAAATACATCCTGATATTTAGGCGCCTGCGGAATGTCATACGTCTTGGTATGGATCTCACCCGTGATCTTGTCAAATCTTCCAGGAGCGTGCCACGTTGTCGCGTTTCCCTTCTCAGAAGGGCCATAGCCTTTACCCTTAACGGTAATACAATGCAGAATCTTGGGACCTTTGATGTTCTTCAGGTCATTGAGAACTGTCACAAGGTGGTTAACATCATGACCATCGACCGGTCCGAAATATCTTAAGTTCAGAGATTCAAATAAATTGCTTTGGCTTAACAGCGCAGCTTTGATTCCCGTCTCCACTTTGGATACGATCTCCTGAGCGCTCTTGCCGAACATGGACAGCTTGCCCAAAAGATTCCACGCATCGTCCTTGAGTTTGTTATACACGCGGCTGGTCGTAATGTCCGTGAGGTAGTCTTTTAAGGCACCAACATTCGGATCAATAGCCATGCAGTTGTCATTCAAGATGATCAACAGGTTGGTGTCGGAAACACCTGCGTGGTTCAACCCTTCGAACGCCATTCCGCCTGTTAACGCTCCATCTCCTATTACAGCGATGTGTTGCTTGTCCTCGATCCTGAGATAGCGCGAAGCTGCGGCCATGCCAAGCGCGGCGGATATCGACGTAGACGAATGCCCTGCCCCGAAGGTATCATATTCGCTTTCGTTTCTTTTCGGGAACCCCGAAAGTCCGTGGTAAAGCCGATTGGTGTGGAATTCATCGCGGCGGCCGGTGAGAATCTTGTGTCCGTACGCCTGGTGTCCAACGTCCCATACTAGCTGGTCAAAGGGGGTATTGAAGACGTGGTGAAGTGCTACCGAGAGTTCCACAACACCAAGGCTGGCACCGAAATGACCACCATAGACCGAGACGTTGTCTATAATGAAATGTCTCAATTCGTCGCAAAGCTGGACCAGTTGGGCTTGCGTTAGCTTCTTTACATCTGCGGGGCCTTCAATCTGGGCTAAAAGTTTTCCGGGTGTTATCAGCATTTAGGGTATTCAAGAATGATGTTTAAAATACATTATTCAGCCTTGATTCTGAATAACAATAAACACTCAAGTTAGTTATTTCCGCGGTGTCCGCATTTATTGAAGTATTATAAATAAATTTGCCCCGATGACCACCCTACAAGAAAATTTTGAGGTAAAGTTACCGCTTTTTGAAGGTCCTTTCGACCTTTTGTTGTTTTTTATCGAACGCGACGAGCTGGATATCTACGATATTCCCATCGCGAAGATTTCGAAGGATTTTTTAGCGTATCTGCACCAGCTGGACGAACTGAACATCGAGGTGGCAAGCGAGTTCATACTGGTGGCTGCCACGCTGATGCGTATCAAGTCAAAGATGCTTTTACCCCGACCACAACTGGACGAACAAGGCAATGAGATTGACCCGCGCGACGAGCTGGTGAAGCATCTGATGGAGTATAAGAAGTATAAATCCGTTATGGAAAGCTTCCATAAGATGGAAGAGGTTGAACTTCAGAAGGAGAAACGCGGAAACCTGTTAAAAGAATTAAGGGGGCTTGCTGAAAGCACCAATGTGGAAGCAGAGCTGCAGGACGTAACGATCTTCAAACTGATGACGGTTTTTGAAAAGATTCTGAAGCGTTATGAGGCAGAAAAGAATAAACCTGTTCATCGGGTCATGCAATACCCCTACACGGTAGAGCAGCAAAAGCAATACATAACGGATACATTGAGTACGAGGAAGAGGATATCTTTTGCTGAGATGCTTGAGTCGTACCCCACACGCATCGGTGTGATCTTTAACTTTCTGGCGATACTTGAAATGTTGTCGTTGCAGTTGATCACGATTCAGATTGGTGAGGGGTTTGGTAATTTTTGGATCGAGGCCGGCGCGAGTGCGGTGTAGCGATGGAACGGGAGGCGCGCGCACCGGGGCCGAAGCCCCCTTGTTTCAGAAACTCGCGGGAAGCGCGATCTGATATTTTTTTCCTTTTCGCACGGTAAGTCGCTTCTCTCTCAGCCATGGATTGTGTCTTTTGATCAACTTATAATTCGTGCCCTGCGATTTTGCAAAAGATACAAGATCTTTAATGGTCTCATCCACTTCGACAAACTTTAGTGGTTCTTCCGTGTAGAGATGTTTTGGATCAATGCTGAATCCATAGCGCAGGGGATGCTCTGCAATTTCCTTGATTGCTAAAATCCGAAATACGTAGCGTGACGTTTCCTCATTCAGAAAAAGGTCATAATAGGTATCCACTTTCTGGTCGTCAAATGCTCGATCTAGGCCACCCATACCGCGATTATAGGATGCGGCAACCATCGTCCAGTTTCCAAATTTTCTGTATGCCTGACGAAGATATTTGCATGCCGCGACCGTTGCTTTCAACGGATCATAACGCTCATCAACTTCGTCATTGATCTCCAGCCCAAGCTCTTTACCAGAAGTCTTAAGAATCTGCCAGTAGCCCACGGCATCGCGGTGGGAAGTAACGTTAAGCAAGTTACTTTCAATCAATGGCAAATATTTAAAATCTTCGGGAATGCCGTATTGCTTCAGGATCTTTTGCATCTGCGGTAGCCACCGGTTTGCACGCTTGATGAGGAATATCGTGTTGCTATGCAGATACGTGTTGATCTGTAACTCCTTATCCAGGCGTTCATGCACATCGGGAATATTCAGAGGCACTGGTTCGCCAGCAAACTTCATGTTCAGCGGCACTTGAAACGATACCGCAGGGAGCCTTTGGGAGGACTCCGCATAGCTCATCTCAACCACGCCATCATCTGAAATAACATCCGAGGGCTTCGATGACCATTCCTTATACGAAATATAGCCCATCAACAATACGATCGAACAGATCGCTAAAAATAGTGATAAGTTCGTTTTTTCCTGAAGTACAGACACGGCTTAAAAAAATTAAAAAGTTACCTCTGATTTGCCTTGTGCGTCGTAGCGCTCAGCGTTAAAAAATGTGGAGCACTCGCTAATTGTCTGAGAAGTTAACGATAAAATTGGATGTTATCCCGATTCTAAAGCCGTAGTCAAGATATTTTCCATCCTGAAAAGCAGCGGCAGCTTCAAGTCGGAAGATCCGCAAAATTCCATCGATAGAATATCCAACTTCGGCGTAATTCCGGGATGACGGCGTAGCCAGGTAGTTGACGAATAAATTTTCACGAATTCCCGCCAAACGGACGATGGGGATGTTGGTAAAGATAAATTTCCTGAACTGGTAGTGAAAATTTCCTGCGAAGTATTTATCCTTCGTACTGTGCCGGTAATAATTTAAAAGTCTGAAGCTGCCGACTGGGTCATTGGTTATGAAGGGTGTCTCATTGCCAAGGAAATGTTTGTAGTCCATGAAATACATTTCCTCTGTATTAAAGAATGCTCCGGCGCGCAGATAAAAATCGGCGTTGCCGCGGACGCCAACCTTTACCCGGTGCCTGATCCCCAGTTCGACCTGATCGTACGCTACTTCGCTGTCAATCACGCCGGGAAATGCTTTTCTGTACTCAAATTTGAACATGGGCGATGAATTGGGAACTTCATTACGCCTCCCGTTCCTGATTGAATATTTGATCCATGGACGTGCTATAACAGCAACGGTACCGACAAATGCGCGATGTTCCGGAAAGGATGTGTCCGCGAGCTCGTCATTTTGTGGCGCATTCGGCGTATAGCCTTCAATCTTGTCGCGGTTGACCCACTTGTAATTCGAATTATTAAACATCTCGCGCCTGTTCATCCATGACCAGGATGTAGCAACGTTAAGATAAGCGTTGAGATTACGGCTGTAGGCAACGTCCACGTACTCCCGCTCATACAGCTTCATCAGATTTTTCTCCAGCAGGAGCGTTGTGAAGTCATTGACCAATGGCAGGATCGGTTCATCCGGATTGAACTGCTTTACATAGCGGCCGCCCTGAATTTCTAAAGTTTGCTTTCTATTCCGCACTGCGAAGTTAAGATAACCTGAAGCCACTTCGCGTGAAAATGCATACCGGAATGCAGGTGTTATCGTTATCCTCGTTTTGTTCGTGTCTTGCAGGATTGTGCCGAACGAGACTTTATACACAAAATTCCATCCCTCTGCAGTATTGAATCCCACGACAGGAAAATGGATCTTGAAGTTTGCGTGCTTCGATATCTTGTAAGTGTCGCCGATCAGAATGTCCCAGGGTTGAAATCCCCTGTGCCTCGAGGCCTTGGCGGTATCGCCATCTTCCTTCTTTCTCTGTATCACGGCCAGGCTATCCATCTTTTGATATCCCTTAATCTCTGTTTTGGTGAGTGGAATTGGTCTGATCGAAGCCCAGTATGCAGAATCCTTTTTAAAGGCTCCACTGTCGACGGTAAATGTATTCTCTGAGATCACCTCAGGCTGAACTTGCTGCTTCTGCTCCTGCTTTTCGTAGTCATTGATGATGGTGTTTAACTCCTTTCGTGTGATCTCCTTTCCGGCGTTAAGGCGTTTCTGAAGCTCGCGCGTTTCCTGTGCCTTCTTGCTTTTCTTCGTCGCGGGCGGCGCAGGCATTTGCGTAATTGCCTTGGCCTTCTCTGTTTCGATCTTTTCGTCTACTACTTCCATCTTATTGGCCTCTACAAAAAGTTCCGGGTTCAGCGTGATCTTATAACCGCTGACTGTAGCCAGGTAGTTATACTCAAATTCGAAGCCGAATATCTTTCCGTCCGCCTTGAACCGGTGGTTAACGGGCATCCAGGCCTTGTCATCAATCGGAGCGTATTGCGCCTTAATGTTGACGCCAACACCCATCTTGGTGGTTTTAATATCCATGCTGTGAATGCTCCACCAGTCCTCTACGATGTTGAAGACACCTTCGACAACATTGTCACCCTTCGAGCGAGGGATAACTTTAATGCGGCTCACCTCATAGTTCCGGTCCCTGAAAGTACCCAGGTATTCAAATTTATAATACGAAAAAGCCTTCGGAGACAGTGGAGAAATGGTTTCGGCGATCTCCGATTCATAGAAGCTTCCGAAGATGTATTGGTTGGGTGATGTATTGTTGTCCTTTCCGTCACTGCGGATTGATATGACCTTTTCTTCAAACTTGTTGGGCCGGGTAAACTTTATGTCGCTCACTGATTCGGTCACAAACACCGACCCCTTTTCAATGCCTTCCTTTTCGATCATTTTCTTGGCCAGCCATGGATAGTCCTTGAGCTGACCGGAACCCTTGATGTAAACGCGGGCGGTAAACTTGTCGATTTGCTGCTGATGATACTTGGCTTTTGCGATGGCCTTTCGCATAATGGTATATGCGGGATCTTCCTGGTCACTGGTCACAATTACTGTTTCAAGCAGTCGCGCCTGCTCCTTAAGTACAACGTCAAGGTCGATGAAGCTATCGGCGATCTCCACCTCATTGACAACGGTCTCATATCCCAGAAACTGGAAGACGATTGAATATTTCCCTGGTGCGAGCCTTAATTCATACGACCCGTCGTCATTCGCCACGGTGCCACTACCTGTTTCCTTAACAAAGATCGTGGTGAATGCCAGGGGTTCGCCTTTCTCATTTGTTACGCGGGCTTCGACATATTTGTTGAGGGCGGCGCGGGGGGCGGCACCGGCGATTTTGAGATCGGCGCGGCCGTCATTGTCACGCTGTAGGACAGAACCCGCGACGGGGCCTATGTTGATCTTTAGATCTTGTGCGTGAAGCGGAAGAAGGAGGAAGGTAAAGAAAGCTACAGCACGGAGCGACATGCCCATGATGGTATCACTGGAGCGGCGCATGATAGGCTCAGGAATCGATATGAACAG
>JANNPM010000279.1:0-3603 GCA_031400145.1 Chryseolinea sp.
GTAAATACAATTTCAAACATATGCGATCTGAAAATTTCATTATAACCTTTCTCGAATGTATGCCGGCGTCGTTTTCCTGCTTCCCGTTATGAGAAATAATTCTTTAAATTACAAGCTTATCTTTTAAACGAATTTCATGTATGCTCAATCGTCGTGAACTATTAAAGTTACCAGGTGTTGCAGCTATTGCAGCCGTATTTCCAGGAATAAATATTCATGCCAATACAAAGGCGGAAGGGCCATTTCGCTTTTGTCTTAATACCAGTACGATCAGGGGACAAAACACGGGTTTGCTGAATGCTATTGAAATAGCGGGTAAAGCCGGGTATGATGGTCTTGAGCTTTGGATAAATGATATTAAGGATCATGTGAAGCAAGGCAATTCCCTGCAATCCCTGGCTAAGTTTATTTCAGCTAAAAGCCTTGTGGTTGAAAACCTCATCAGCTTTACCCCTTCCTGCCACTACGCAGGCCGCGTTCCTTTCAAAATATGATGCGGGCAACAATATTGCAGCAGCTACTGCATCACCGTTCCTGGGACTGCTGAATTCGGGACTGCAATTATTCTGGCTCAAGCAGGAGAAGGCATCGCTGTTCAAAGGTATTGTTACATCAATGCACTTACCGCAGTATTTTATGTGGCTGCTGACCGGACGGCGTTTTACCGACATCACCAGCATTGGTTGCCACACCATGCTATGGGACTTTGCTAAAAACAGATATCACGATTGGGTTACAAAGGAAGCGCTTACAAATCTGTTTCCAAAAGTGCATCATGCGGATCACGCTGTCGACATCACACTTGAAGAAAATTCCATAAGAATGGGTATTGGCGTGCACGATAGTTCTGCCGCACTGATGCCCTACCTCGTGACACAGCATCAGCCCTTCCTCCTGCTGTCTACCGGAACGTGGAATATCTGTTTCAATCCATTCAATAGCCATACGCTTACGCGTGAAGAGCTCGCAGCAGATTGCCTGAGCTACCTCACGTTTGACGGCCAGCCGGTCAAAGCATCGCGCATCTTCCTAGGGCATGAGCACGAACTTCAGGTTGAGGCGCTGACCAGACATTTTCAGGTTCCCTTGAACGCTTTTTCCGTCTTAAAATTTAACGAGGATATTTATCAGGATCTTATTGGGCGGGAGATGCATGACAGGCCCTTTTATCCGTTGGGCATGGAGGGAACAGGGCCGATGCCAGGAAAGCCTTTAACTCATACGGATTTATCTGCTTTCGGAAGCTTCGAGGAGGCTTACATGCAGTTGGTGCGATTCCTTGTACTGTGGCAACTTGTATCAATAGATCTTGTCGATCCGGAACACAATGTAGAAAACATCATTGTTGTGGGAGGCTTTACGAAAAATCCTACATTCGTTGAGATGTTAAAGCGCGAGTGCGCTCCAAGAAAAGTGATGGTATCGGATCACCCGCGCGGAAGTGCTCTCGGCGCTGCATGGCTGGTAAATGGCAGAACTGCTTATAAAGGCAAAGAAGGTTTGCTGACGTTGAAAGACGCTTAACGGTTGAAACTTGGATTTTGCTTAACTCGCTGACGGGAGCACTCGTGGAAGTGAGGATATACGCTTACTATTCTTGAAGCGTCTCATGAACGTGGTCGGACATACATGAATAAGGTGATGAAGTCACGTTTCTGGCAAAAGCTTCATACCAAGTTCATCCCCGAAGCTTCCCAGAGGCTGAGAGAGATTAGGAGCCGTAATAGTTTTGATTCTTTCGGCCATAGGCAACAGCTTTTTGTACAAAGGCGCTAAGGAAAGAATTTCTTTATCTGACTGCCATCGTGTTATTCAATCTACGGGAATATTTGGAGATATATGTGGGGCAACACAAGGAAAACTGCAGTTATAGGACTCGCTTACTTCGATTTTTTTCTCCGTACTGTTAAAGCCAAAATTGTTTTCCCAGTAATAGCTAACCATATTGAATCCGGCACTTGGGCCGAAACATCCCGCGTGATGTCGCTGTTTGCACTTAATGTTTTGTCGGCCCCGGGGTCAATGTATAATGCATCCGGCATTGTAAGAGAGAAATTTCTAACGATCTTATCTTTTTTCACCACACATTACGAAAGGCTTCTATCCAGGTGTACATATCCGCCATCAATATGGATCAACTGGCCCGTGGTGTGGCTGGATTTCGCAGATAACAGGAAGGCGGTTGCGTTGGCAATCTCTTCGGAAGTTGTCATTCGTTGACCCAGTGGGATTTTTGATTCGATCTCAGCGAGCTTTGCGGTAGGATCAGGCAAGGTTTGGATCCATTTTTCATACAGCGGTGTCCAGCATTCAGCGACAATAATCGCATTCACACGAATTCCGTATTTGAGAAGCTCGACGGCCCATTCCCTGGTCAGTGCGTTGCGCGCGCCATTGGCGGCCGCGTAAGCGGAAGTTCCACCTTGTCCCGTCTCCGCAGTTTTGGAACCTATGTTGACGATGACGCCTGTTGTTTTCTTAAGCTCAGGCAACAGATGATGTGCCATAAGATAATAATGCACGACGTTCTTGTGCAACGATGCCATGAAGGAGCCATAGTTACCTTTTTCAAGACCAACGCCGTCATTTTCTCCTGCATTATTCACAAGGCCATGCACGGTACCGAATTCTTTTAATATGACATTTACTGCCTTTTCACACTCGTCAGGAATGACGAGTTCTGCGACGGTCTGAAATGCATTCTTTCCCTTGGCGCGAAGTGCATCAACTACTTTTTCATTATCTGCTTTACTGCGGCCGACGATGACCGGTATTGCACCTTCATCGGCCAACACCTTTGCAATGCCTTCACCAATGCCTTTTGCACCCCCGGTCACTACGATTACTTTATCCTTCAGTTGCAAGTCCATACAATCAGTTTACAGGTTGTAAAATTTTGTCGCCGTATTTCCAAAAATGTCATCCTGCTCACCTTTTGAAAGCCGTGCAAAATATTCATTTACGATATCGAATACTGAAGAGTAGGTTCCGGCCACCAGGCACACGGGCCAATCACTGCCGAACATTAGCCGTGAAGGCCGAAAAGCTTCAAGCACTACGTCCAGGTAGGGACGAAAATCAGATTTATCCCATCGGAGCCATTCAGCCTCCGTCACCATTCCGGATACCTTGCAGAAAACATTTTCATACTGTGAAATACCGGCAATATCGCTTTTCCATGCCGTCAGCTTTTTGTCACGGATATAGGGCTTCGCCATGTGATCAATGACAAAACGTTGATCTGGAAACGCTTCAATGAATGTCTTTGTGTATCCCAGTTGATCGGGAAAAATCACGATGTCATATGTAAAGCCGAACGCGCGCAAGGCTGAGATTCCCCGCATGAAGTCGGGTCGCAACATAAAATCCCGTTGCTGTTCACCTTGCAGTAAGTGGCGAAATCCTTTGATAAATTTTGAAGCGCCATAAAGCGAAAGCTGATCCTCCAGGTCAGGCGCCTGCAGGTCAACCCACCCTACAATTCCGCGAATAAAGTCGTGGCTGCCAGCGAGATCAAGAAGGAAATCATTTTCACTCTTTGATTGATCGGCTTGCACACTAATGCAGCCATCTAATGAATTCGCATAAAGGATAGGCTTAAGA
>JANNPM010000357.1:0-6301 GCA_031400145.1 Chryseolinea sp.
GGCAGGCGATTGGTTCAAAGAGAAATTAAATGTGCTTCCCTTGCCAAATTCGCTATACACCGACAGCGAGCCTCCCTGCGCATCTATGAATTCCTTTGAAATGGCCAGTCCCAAACCCGAACCGGGTTTTGAGCCTGGTACCTGAAAGAATTTTTCGAACAGGCGGTCGATGTACTTCTTCTCTATCCCTGGTCCGAAATCCATAACGGAAAAAGTCACTTTTCCATCATTAGCTTCACAATTCAAGATGACTTTTCCATTTTCTGAAGTATAGCGTAATGCATTAGTAAGAAAATTTACGAGCACCCATGTTGTTTTGTCCACGTCCGCCTGTATGGATGGCAACACCTGGCTTACATTACGCTCAATTGTCACATGCTTTCGTTCCGCCTGAAATTTTACGGTATCCAAGGCAAGACGAATCACTTCATTTGGATCAGCCTTTCGAATGTTCAGTTTAATGTTTCCCGATTCGACCTGCGAAAGGTCCAGAAGCTCATTAACCAATTTAGAGAGTCGCGCAGTCTCATCGCTAAACGTTTGAAGAATACTTGACTGTTCTTCGTTTAACGTGCCCACACGCTTGTCCTGCAACAATCTGATTCCCATCTGGAGCGAACCAACGGGTGTCTTCAGTTCATGGGATACTGTAGCAATAAAATTAGTCTTTGCAAGATCCATCTCCTTGAATGGAGTAACATTCCTTAATAGAACGATCTGTCCAATCGAAATGGTATCATTCTGCTTTGTACGTTGATGTTCTATTAAAATATTCTCCTTCGAATAGTAATTCTCCTTGCCATCAACAACAATCTTTAGAAGTGCAGACGATTTGCCAGGCTCGCCTGCTGGAACCTGGATCAGTTTTCTGAGCAAGTCACTCGAGATCGCTATATCAGGCGCATATAAATTCAGCAGCTGGTCCTCCTTAAGATCAAGAAGCTTCATCGCTTCCTGGTTCACAAATGCTATGTAATTATTCTCATCAAGCCCGATCACAGGGTCCGTCATGCGATTGATGATCGTCTCCAGTCTTTTCTTCGCAAATAGCACCATGGCAAGATTACTGTGATCGTATTCATCAAGCCGCTCAGCCATTACGTTGAAAGCTTCTCCTAACTCGCCAAATTCATCATGGTTGGTAAAGTGGAGACGCTCTTCATAATTCTTATTGGCGATAGCCTTGATACTGGCTGTGAGTTGCGCGATTGGATTGGCGATATAGCCTGGAAAATTTACGATAAAGGTAAAAACCACAATACTTACAATAGAGCCAATGACAATAACATAGGTAGACGCATTTGACGATGTCGCCAGGGAGATCTTGTTCTTTGTTACAATAGCATCCATGTTCATTCCCTGTATCGACAATGCCTGTCTTCGAAGCCCTGCCAAAAGGCTCGGGTTGTGGGGAGAAGCTTTCAGCAATTCGAAGCTATCACGAAGCTCTTCGGTAAGATTCTGTTCCCCGGCTTCGGTAACATTTTTTTCTTGAGAAGCCAGATTTTGCTCAATAGACATCAGGCTTTTGGCGGAGTCGGACGGTAATGCTTCACATGCATCCAGGATTCGTTTCATGAATTCCAGTGACTCAAAGTTGTCTGCAAGAATATTCTCCGAATCCACGGATAATCTGTTCAGGTAATATAACCCGACGCTACCCATCATGAGGACCATTCCGAAAAGGAATATAACTCCGGCTGCGACTTTAGTTTTTAACTTCATCTCTTGATATCTGGAAGGGAAGCGAATTCCAAATCATTTATTTTTCTGCATCAAAGTGTCTAGGACAGGATAATTAAATCAATATCTGAATTGGAAAGCTTATTCAAAAGTTGGCTAAAGGAGTTAGTCTTTAAGATCACCTGCCACAGTCTCATACGCGGCTTGCCAATACATACAGTGGTGATCAGGTGTTCCTCCGCGGCGCGTACAATAGCCGAAGCGATGTGACGGTCCTTAATCTGTAAAACCTCCGCTCCCATCTCTGTAGCCATCTTATAATTATTGATTAAATGGCGCTGGGTTGAGAGCTTTATCTTATCCGTGCCTTCCCTCGGCGTCTGCACGTACAACACATACCATTTCGAATTGTAATAACTGGCGAGCCTTGACGTTTTTCGAATGATCATGCGGGCGGTTTCATGGTTCGAACCGATACAGGCCATAAATCGTTCGTGTCGCAATCTCGAGTCGATTGTGACCTCCGCGTCGACCTTTCTCTCTACCTGTGAAGCAACTTCCTTCAGTGCCAGTTCGCGAAGCTGCAATATCTTATCGGGCACAAAAAAGTTTCTCAGGGCACTTTCTATCTTTGACTCATCGTATATCTTGCCTTCGCGTAGCCGTGCAATCAACTCGTCAGCGGTCAGGTCAATGTTTACAACTTCATCGGCCATCTGGAGTAGCTTGTCCGGCACCCGTTCGGTAACGTCAATCCCGGTGATGGTAAAGACTTCCCGGTTGATACTTTCGATGTGTTGAATATTGATTGCGCTAATCACGTTAATACCCTGCTCAAGAATGTCAATGACGTCCTGCCAGCGCTTTTCATTTTTGCTGCCGGGTACGTTAGTATGCGCAAGCTCATCTATGATGACGATTTCGGGATGAATGTTAATGACAGCCTGCAGGTCAAGTTCCTCCAGTTCCTTCCCTTTGTAAAAGACTTTCTTTCTTTCGATGAAGGGAATGCCCTCGGTGAGTGCCGCTGTCTCTTTCCGGTTATGTGTTTCTATGTAACCGATACGCACATCAATGTTATTTTTTAAAAGGCTATGTGACTCCTGGAGCATCCGGAAGGTTTTGCCGACCCCCGCACTCATGCCAATATAAATCTTAAACTTCCCCCGTTTAGATTTGCGAATAAGGTTAAGGAAATGCTCGACAGATTTTTCCTTATCTTCCATATCAAAAAATATCGACTACAGGCATGATTTTAACGCTTATTTCGCTTTATCCAAAGCAATATTCAGTAAAAGCACGTTGATCTTTGCAGGGCCTAACATTCCCGCCAGTGGAGTTTCAGTGTATTCATTAACGAGCGCATCCAGACTCTCCACATCGATATTCCTGATTTTGGCGATGCGTGCAAGCTGAACTTTTGCTGCGGCTACCGACAAATGAGGATCTAGACCACTGGCAGATGCGGTGACGAGTTCGACGGGGATCTCCGATTTGTCTACCGCAGGATTGTGAACCAGGAAGGTATCGATGCGTGCCTGCACCATCGCGAGATGATCGGCATTGGATGCACCCTTGTTTGATCCCCCTGATCCGGCTGCGTTATAGTCTACCATGGAGGGTCGCGATTGAAAGTATCCATCACTAGTGAACGCCTGGCCTACATGGTAATACCCGACAACCTTATTGTCGATTACGACCGTCTCGCCATTTCCACCATTGGGTGACGCCTGTGCCATCAACCAAACGATGGAAGTATATAATCCGGAAAATAAGATAATCGAAAAGAAAGAGAGTCGGAGTGCTGGAATGATATGAGTTCTCATGTTGCTGGTAGTGGAGTTCAGAATAATCAGATGATTGTAGAGACAAGAAGATCCAGTAATTTAATCCCACCGAATGGTATGACAATACCACCCAATCCATAGATGATCAGGTTCCTACGAAGCAGCGCACTTGCGCCAATCGGCTTGTAGGTAATTCCTCTCAATGCGATAGGAATAAGCACAGGTATAATTACCGCATTAAAGATCACGGCTGACAGAATTGCACTTTCTGGACTCGACAATTGCATTATGTTGAGATTTTGTAATGCGGGAATGGAGGCAATAAAGAGCGCGGGCACAATGGCAAAGTATTTTGCGACATCGTTGGCGATAGAAAACGTTGTTAATGCGCCTCGCGTCATAAGCAATTGCTTTCCTATCTCTACGACTTCGATCAACTTGGTTGGATCATTATCCAGGTCAACCATATTTCCGGCTTCTTTTGCGGCCTGAGTGCCGCTATTCATCGCCACGCCAACGTCAGCCTGAGCCAGCGCGGGTGCGTCATTCGTTCCATCGCCCATCATCGCGACCAACTTCCCCCCTCTCTGTTCCTTTCTTATATAGGCTAATTTGTCTTCCGGCGTTGCCTCAGCTATAAAGTCATCCACGCCAGCCTTCTCGGCGATGAACTTTGCTGTCAGCGGATTATCACCAGTAACCATTACAGTCTTCACACCCATCTTGCGCAAACGGTCGAAGCGTTCACGGATACCCGGTTTGATTATGTCCTGCAGCTCTATGGCGCCCACCACCTTGTAGTTTTCCGTTACCACAAGCGGGGTTCCTCCATTAGAAGAAATTGCTTCAACGGACTTGGCGGTTTCGACAGGCATGACAAACCCATTTTTTTCTGTGAGCTTTTTCATCGCATCGTAAGCACCCTTTCGTATTGTGCGGGTGCCGAGGTCAATACCGGATGATCGCGTTTCGGCAGAAAATTTGATCACCTTTGCCGCTGAGTCAGCAGCAGGTCTTTTGAATCCTTTTGAATTTGCCAGTTCGATGATGGATTTTCCTTCCGGGGTTTCATCTGACATTGAAGCGAGCATTGCACAGTCGATCAATAGCTGCTCCGTCACTCCGTTAGCAGGATAGAAGCTGGTGGCCTTGCGATTTCCAATGGTAATCGTTCCTGTCTTGTCCAATAAGATAGTGTCCAGGTCGCCGGCCGTTTCCACTGCCCTGCCCGACTTGGTAATAACGTTTGCCCTGAGCGCCCGGTCCATACCCGCGATACCTATTGCAGAAAGCAGTCCGCCAATAGTCGTAGGGATCAGACAAACGAAAAGCGAGATGAATGCAGCAATAGAAATAGGAGTGTTCGCATAGTCTGCGAACGGCTTCAATGTAATGCATACAATAGTAAAGATGAGGGTGAAACCAGCCAATAAAATATTTAAAGAAATTTCATTGGGCGTTTTCTGCCTGTTAGCACCTTCCACCAGGCTGATCATCTTATCTAGGAAGCTTTCACCCGGTTGCGTGGTGACAAGTACTCTAATTTTGTCGGATAACACTTTTGTTCCTCCTGTTACGGAAGACCTATCGCCACCCGCTTCACGAATAACCGGTGCAGATTCACCCGTGATTGCCGACTCATCAATTACCGCGATTCCTTCTATAATTTCTCCATCAGCGGGAACAAGGTCTCCTGTTTCACAAATAAAGACGTCACCTTTCTTCAGTTTGCTGGATGCTATGGTCGTCACCGTTCCGTTCTCCGAAGTAATCCTCGCTGGAGTATCTTCTCTTGTCTTGCGCAATGAATCTGCCTGGGCTTTGCCGCGGGCTTCTGCGATAGCCTCGGCAAAATTTGCAAACAGAACGGTAAACAAAAGGATTAGAAAAATAGACAGGTTGTATGCCAGGCTACCCTGGCCGCTCATGCCAGTTCCAACACCAATAGAAACCACCAGCATCACCACGGTACCAACTTCAACCGTAAACATCACGGGGTTCTTAATAAGAACTGCTGGATTAAGTTTCACGACAGATTCCTTCAAAGCGTTTTTTAAAAGGGCAGCCGGAAATAGAGATGTATTCTTGCTTTTCATGTCTTAATAATTGTTTTTAGTTGTCACATGGAATGGCCAGACCAAATTATCATCCCTTTGGGTGAACGCAGTGCATGACGATTTCATGTTTCTGGTGATTAATTGATAGAGAAATGTTCAGCGATGGGACCTAATGCCAATGCAGGGAAAAAGGATAGCAGGGCAACGATCATGATAACAGCCAGGATCATCAAACCAAACGTGGCCGTATCGGTCTTCAAGGTGCCAGCACTTTCCGGGATAAACTTCTTCCGGGCTAATATTCCTGCGATCGCAACGGGACCAATAATGGGTAGGTACCTACCGAGAATCAGCACAAAACCTGTTGTAATATTCCAGAAGGGATTATTATCGGCCAGCCCTTCAAAACCGGAACCGTTATTTGCTGCTGACGAAGTGAATTCATACAGCATTTCCGAAAAGCCATGAAATCCAGGATTGTTTAACCACCCTACACCTGGATCCCTCATGAAGGTATAACTTGCCAAGGAAGTTCCAATCAGGATCAGAAAAGGGTGAAGCAAGGCAATGATCATCGCGATCTTCATTTCTTTTGCTTCCACCTTTTTTCCCATGAACTCAGGTGTTCTGCCGACCATCATGCCTGAGATGAATACAGCGATGATGATAAAAATGTAGAAATTCAAGATACCGGCACCAACACCTCCGTAAAACGCATTGGTCATCATCGCCAGTAGCTGGAACATCCCTGAAAGCGGCATGAAACTGTCATGC
>JANNPM010000347.1:0-7111 GCA_031400145.1 Chryseolinea sp.
GTTTAACAAGTTGCACCCATTTAGCTTTGCTGTACTTCACATTTCCAAACCTAGCAAGCGAACGTGCAATGCTCGACCCTGCAACCTTTTGATTGTGAATAAATATGAACTTATGGGAGTCAGATATGAGCACAAATCAACAGTAAAAAGGCATACTTTTAAAGGCGAAATTATGCAAAACCTGCCTGAGGTATATTATCTATAGATGAACTTTAAATCAACTGTTGAACGACAAGAACCGTAGCGGCCTGCGAGTGGCCTGTCGTAAAATCTTCATCATGTTTTAATCTGGATTTAACGCAATGGTACCCGCAATTGCTAAATTTGCATCGTTCCGGTTTACCATCGTAGGTCAATTTTGCATACAGAGAAAATATTTACTATTTCGATTTCAACAGGGTTATACACCGACTTTGTTAAACAGATTGTTGATCTTACAGATGATGCGTTTTCATCCTATGTATGCTTTGCGAATGTTCACATGACCATGGAAGCTTACCATGACCCGGACTTTAGTAAAGTTGTTAACAATGCCGACATCGTGACGCCTGATGGCAGACCATTATCATTATTCCTGAAGCTGTTTAAGGGAATTCAACAAGATCGGATTTGCGGAATGGATCTTTTTCCCGACATTTTAAGAGAAGCAGAAAAAAGGGGAAAGTCAGTCTACTTTTATGGTAACACACCAGAAGTGTTAGAAAAGATTGTGGGCAGGATACGTATGGACTTTCCTTCATTAGCGGTGGCCGGAACATGCTCTCCACCATTCCGGACTCTTTCTCTTTCAGAGAAAGACGACGTGATAAGAGAGATAGGTGATGCTGCGCCCGACCTTATATTTGTATCGTTAGGTTGCCCTCGTCAGGAGAATTGGATGGCTGAGCACAAGGGGAAATTTCGGGGGTGCATGCTTGGTTTAGGTCAAGCGTTTAACGTATTTGCCCGACTTGAATCCAGATCCCCACGGTGGATGCAAAAGTACGCGCTGGATTGGCTTTATCGCCTCTATCTCAATCCAGGCAGGTTATGGAAACGTTACATCGTCACTAACTCACAGTTTCTCTACCTGACGCTCAGGCATAGCCTTTCGCGCAAACAGAAAATTTCTGCTGTTGAGGAATTGCCTGGCACTTAATATGTCAGTGTTAAAAAATTAATCAGAAGATAATATTTGGGATACACATTGGCCTTTCTGACTCAACTATTTTAGTGGCAATGGCGTGATCATCTGTTAGCAACCGAAATAATTCCCTAACGTGTTTACTTTACCCAATGGCGTGAAATGATTTCGACCGTCTTTGAATTGACGTTAGTCCATCTTACGTCACCGGCAAATTCCGTGGTCAACACTAATCAGGTAACGACATGATTAACAATGAACTACAAGAATACGCTGAGATTGCAATCCAAGCGGCGGAAGAAGCATGCAGGGAGATTCTTATTATCTACAATTCTTCATCAACGCAGGTGGAGCTAAAATCTGACAGATCTCCGCTAACCTTGGCCGATCAACGGGCCCACGAGATTATTTGCTCCAGACTTTTAAAGTCTCAGTTTCCGATACTGAGCGAAGAAGGTAATGAGAACATACCCTATAAAGTAAGGAAGAAATGGACCAGCTATTGGTTGGTCGATCCATTGGACGGCACCAAAGAGTTTATAAAAAAAAATGGTGAGTTTACAGTAAACATTGCGCTAATTCATAAAGACGTCCCAATTTTGGGAGTAGTTGCGGTGCCAGTCACCGGAGAAGTATTCTACGGGCTTTTCGGTATTGGCGCCTTTCTTTCCCACAAAGGCGCGGTAAGGCTGTTGAGAAAAAGAGATCCTGTCAAGACCGATGATACCGGATTGAGAGTGGTTGCTTCAAGGTCACATATGAATGATCAAACAACAAGTTTTATTGAAAACCTTCATAAACCTAATCTTGTCTCAGTAGGAAGTAGCCTAAAGTTTATGGCCCTTGCAAAAGGAGAGGCAGACATTTATCCGCGATTTGTTCCGAGCATGGAATGGGATGTCGCCGCCTCTCATGTAATTGTTAAAGAACTGGGTTTTGAAATACGAAATGCGTTTAACAACGAAGTTCTGACGTACAACAAAACAAATTTGTTAAATCCGTCCTTTATTTGCCAGTAGTAGACAATAACCGTTGCCCGCCTCAACATGTCTCAACTGACAAGTTAACATCACCATCCTTTTCTGCAACCTGCCTGCCATTAATGTTCATTTCGCCTGCTATTTTGAGTATAAGAACGTTAAATTTGCACCCTGCAAAGTGTGGTAATTGCGAATATCTCCTGGAGCTTCGGCTCGAAGCCGAGGGTACCCTGCGTTGGCTCCGCACGCTGCTAGCGCGAACAATTTCTAAATCACTAACTGTATCATGTCTGAACACGAGGAGCGCGAATATCTGGAGGAGATAAAGGAAAAACTGCAGCTGACCATCATACGGGTGGACGACAGCGTTAGACAGTATTCTACAGAATTAAGGCAAACCAAGGAATATTTATATGAGCACCAATCGGGGATGGATGAGGCGGACATGGTTTCTGCGGGCCAGTCCATAAACCGGATGGTATTCACGGGTGAGTCTGCCGTTGCACGCAAAAGAAAACTGATGAAGCTTTGGAACTCGCCATATTTTGGCAGAATCGATTTTAAAGAAGAGTCAGAATCATCACCCACGCCAGTCTACATCGGGATCTATTCATTTTTTGACGACACGCTCCGGACAAACCTTGTCTATGACTGGCGTGCGCCGATCTCGTCTATGTTCTATGACTTTGAACTTGGTGAAGCATCTTATAAGACTCCGGGTGGCGACGTCAAGGGCAACATTGTACTGAAGCGTCAATATAGGATCCGCGATGGGAAGATGGAGTTCATGATCGAAAATGAAGTGAACATCCACGACGACATTTTGCAGAAAGAGTTAAGCAAATCGTCGGACGACAAGATGAAGAATATTGTCGCGACGATCCAAAGGGATCAGAATGCCGTTATCAGAAATGACACCTCGCCGGTAATGATCATCCAGGGCGTGGCAGGGTCGGGCAAAACGTCTATTGCACTGCACCGGATCGCATTCCTGCTATACCGCTTCCGCGAGTCGATCGCTGCCAAAGACATTCTCATCATTTCTCCAAACAAAGTTTTCGCTGACTATATTTCCAACGTCTTGCCTGAGCTGGGCGAAGAGCATATACCTGAAATGGGAATGGAAGAGCTCGCTGGCGAAGTGCTGCAATACAAATACCCGTTCCAGACGTTTTTTCAGCAGGTGACCTTGCTGCTGGAAAATCACGACGCGACATTCATCGAACGCATCCGCTTCAAGGCATCTTTCGACTTCGTTCGATCGCTGAACAAGTACCTGATACACATTGAAAATAATTATTTCACATTTACTGAGCTGCGTATAGGCAAGACCGTGGTGCCTTTCCCATTCATCCTTGAAAGGTTCAAGGCGTATCATCGAATGCCCCTGCTAACCCGTTTTCCGGAAGTCTCAAAGGACATTCAGAATTTTGTACGAAGTAATACGCAACGCAAACTATCCGGTTCGGAAAGGACACAGATCTCGGAAGCAGTGCCGCAAATGTTTAAACGAACCAACGTTCTTGATCTCTATAAAGACTTTTTCAACTGGCTCGGGAAGGACGACATGTTTGTGACCAATACTGACGGAACACTTGAGTATTCCGACGTTTTCCCCTTGATTTATTTCAGTCTCCGGCTGGAAGGAATGCAGCCTTATGACCACGTTAAACATCTGTTGGTAGATGAAATGCAAGACTATACTCCCGTGCAATATGCAGTGCTATCGCGTTTGTTCAAATGTAAAAAAACGATTCTTGGTGACGTTAGCCAGACCGTGAACCCTTACAGTGCATCTTCTGCGGAAGGAATTCACCAGGTCTTTCCCCAAGGAGAAACAGTAAAACTTTACAGGAGCTACCGGTCAACTTTCGAGATCACCGCCTTTGCGCAGAACATCTCGCGCAATCCGAATCTCATACCAATGGAAAGGCATGGCGATGTTCCGGTCGTAAAGGGATATTCAAGCAACGTCGAAGAAGCCGGGGAAATCAAAGAGCTGATCAATCAATTTAAATGCTCGGAACACCAATCCCTGGGCATTATATGCAAGACATTAGCGCAAGCAGAGAGATTAAATGCAGCGCTGAATCTTCAGGGCATTCACTTGCTGACGCCGGAGAGCACCTCGTTCTCCGAAGGTATCATTATCACTACCGTTCACCTCGCCAAAGGCCTGGAATTCGATGAGGTGATCATCCCGTTCGCGTCTGCCCGAAATTATCACACCGACGTGGACCGAAGCATGCTTTATATTGCATGTACCCGCGCAATGCATAAGCTGACGCTCACCTACGCTAAAGAAAAATCAATATTAATCGGTGAATAATGAAAAATGGCCGTCATTTAGTTCGTTAGCATTCTTGGTTACCTTAGATTGGTTATCCTGTAACTCGGCGGCAACTGTAAGAACTGATAAGCCGGAGGAAGATCCCATGCCTTCGAACGTTAGAGTTATAGTCACGGTGACAGAACTTGGGGGATGACAAAACGGGCGGGGGCGTTGTACGTTGGGGCTTTTTCGCAAGAAGGTTTGTAGAATTTGAGCGGCAATCAGTAATTATTAGTTTATTAGGACCGAAATTTAAGTAAGGCTCCTAATGACGGAACTGAGGGGAGTGCAACTTCAGGACCAACTGTCAAAGCCCGTTCCGCCAGGCCAATCACTAAATCACAATCATTAAATCACCAAATGACAACACCCATCATTTCCTGGGAGCTCGAGCTGGAAAAATCAACTTCCAAGTATCACCTTATAGCCGCCTGGGTCGCGATAATCTTCGATCCGCTCTTTGCGATTACCGATTACTTCAACATACCGGAAAGCTGGGGTCATGTACTGCTGTTCAGATTGGGGGTAGCTGCGATCACCCTTACCGTTGTGGTCTTTCGCGGATACTTTCCCTCGTACTACCTAATCCTTATTCCCTTTGCGCTGATCTCCCTGCAGAATGCTTATACGTACAGCCTTATCGGGGATGAAGATCTCCTGGGCCACAATCTCAACTACATGGCCTTGTTCATTGGAGCGTCGATGTTTGCCGCATGGGATTGGCCGTACTCTGTTGTACTTATAATCTCCTCGGCCATCGCCACGGCCTATTTCATTGGCACAAATGATTCCCTTGAGATCAATTCATTCTTTGTCAAAGGTGGATTGATACTGATAGCGTCATCGATTTTCATGACCATGCTGATAAAAACGCGTCACGACCTGACTATCAAGGAGATCAAGGCACGTGTGGCCCTCCAGTTAAGCAACGCTGAAATTCAGTCGCAGAATCACGAAATAAGGGAGCAAAACCTCGAGATCCAGTTGAGGGGGGAAGAGATTCGGGCAATTAATGAAAATCTTGAGGCGCTTGTCAACAAACGCACCGCAGAGCTGGAGAAAAAAAACAAAGCACTGGAGGAATATGCCTTCATCAATGCGCACAAGCTCCGCAGTCCCGTTGCCAGTATCCTCGGTTTGATTAACCTGCTAAATAAGACTTCTTTGTCAGAAGAAGGTCAATCAGTCTTGAATCATTTACAAACGTCGGCTGACAAGCTGGATCAGATCGTCAATTCTATTACAAAGCTTATCGAGCGGGGAGAAAGGAAGTAGATTTACCGAAGTTACCGAAAGACAGATCTTCATGACGAGCCTGGGTATTTTATGAGGCCGGCGTACCCGGCGTAGTCACTTATTTGTTTCTGGAAACGCGAAGATTGGCAAATTCCCCACCCGAACCATCCCCGACCCAAACGCCAAATTTACCGGTTTTTATTGCGCTGATTTTCTTAACTACTAACGACGGAACCTTATCATCATTCACATAAACTTTTATCTCCTCTGACAATATTTCAGTGCGAACATGAAACCATTTGTTGGGATCAGGAGGATTAACCAACGCCTTTTCATAAATACCATTTTGTTCATCGCGAAGTTTTTTCCATGTGAAGGTAGGATGACTGACATATTGTACAGCATGAATCTTTCGAATAGGATCTTCCGCGTGAAAGTTAAACGGACGAAAATAAACGGCATCATAAGTGGAGTCGTTCGCTGCATGAAAAGCAATGCCAATAAAACTTCTTTGAAATACATCTTTACCACGTAAATCAATTTCGATGGTTCCTGTCGAAAAGGTGACATCATTCAACCAGACAATGCCTTCGTCCGCATTTTCGTCAAGTTGGATTCCTTTCATTTTCCCGTCTTCCAGCAAACTTACATTTCTATTGTAAGCCGTGAGCTTCTTGCTGGCGAAGAGTAAATGCAAGTCATATTCTTTTTTCTGTCCAAATAGGACTGTTGTGACCAGAAGAAGAACTACACAGATTGCTTTCATGTGTTAATAATTGTTTTTAGTTGTCACACGGAATGGCCAGACCAAATTATCATCCCTTTGGGTGAACGCAGTGCATGGCCATATCAAGGTGATATAAGGTTCCTTTTACATATCTACACAAAGATGCCATTTCCCCTTTCAAAAATAGAAACAAAAAGAAAATAGTTGTAAAATTAAGCTCAACCTCACTGGAACCCGAAGCTTTTACGATTTAGTAATGTTCCTGCCTCATTTCAATATTTTTCTTAGACTATAGTGCTTAATCAATGGTACACCAGATCACATGGTGGTCGCTTGCTACATGGACCTCCTCTTTTAACTCTTCATATACCGACCAACGTTTCGGGTTTTTTCCCGGCCACGCGCCTTTCCTGAAAAGACCACAGGCTGACACCCTAGTAAACAAGGCCGGTGAAAGAAGGAGATAGTCGATTTTATCATTGTCGTTGCCAAGGCCAAATGTCCCTTTTCCTGCAAATTCGCCTGTGTCAAACGAGGGATGTTCTGATACGTCTTTGAGATCCGTATCCACCAGCAAGGGTGCCAGTTCGTCACTGTCTGGCACATCATTAAAATCACCAAGAACAACTATATTTGCCTGACCTTCCGACACTAGCCGGTTGTATATCTCAGCGGTACGCTTTGCTTGCGCTTTCCGTTTTCGCCGCGATGTC
>JANNPM010000351.1:0-4204 GCA_031400145.1 Chryseolinea sp.
TCAGGATCGTAGACAAAGAGAGAACAAGAGTATTGATCACCAACCACGTGCCTTACGGCGCGTTCATTCAGGTGAAAGATGGCCAAAAGGTAGAGAAAGGCGACGAGCTGTGCTTCTGGGATCCTTACAACGCTGTTATACTTTCCGAGTTTGACGGAACAATTGAGTACGAATCAATTATCGAAGGCATAACCTTTAAGGAGGAATCTGATGAGCAAACTGGTCACCGTGAAAAAGTGATCACTGATACTCGTGATAAAACGAAGAATCCGGCCATCATTGTGAAGGGTAAGACAGATACTAAAGGATATAATATTCCTGTAGGGGCCCATTTGGCGGTCGATGCAGGAGAGAAGATCAAAGCTGGTCAGGTATTGGCTAAGATTCCTCGTACAATGGGCAAGTCACGGGATATCACGGGTGGTCTTCCACGTGTAACTGAACTCTTCGAAGCACGGAATCCATCAAATCCAGCTGTTGTCAGCGAGATCGACGGAGTAGTGACATACGGAGGTATCAAGCGTGGTAACCGCGAGATATTTATTGAATCACGAGATGGTGTTCAGAAGCGTTATCTGGTACCATTGTCGAAGCACATCCTTGTTCAGGACAATGACTTCGTACGTGCAGGGCAGCCGTTGTCTGACGGTTCTATTACGCCATCGGATATCCTTTCCATTAAGGGCCCGACCGCTGTTCAGGAGTATTTAGTGAATGAGATTCAGGAGGTATACCGTCTGCAGGGTGTGAAGATCAACGATAAACACATTGAGGCGATTGTAAGCCAAATGATGCAGAAAGTAGAGATTATCGATCCGGGAGATACAAGCTTCCTGACGAATGAATATGTTGACAAGCTTCAGTTCCGTGAGGACAATGATGCGATACTGGATAAGAAAGTTGTTATCGATGCCGGCGACTCACCGACGATGAAGGCGGGACAGATCATCAATGGACGCGAGTACCGCGATGAAAATTCCGTACTGCGTCGCAAGGATCAGAAGCTCGTGGAGGTACGCGATGCAATGCCGGCCGTTTCACGTCCGACGTTGCAGGGTATTACCCAGGCGTCATTGAAGACAGAAAGCTGGCTGTCTGCAGCCTCCTTCCAGGAGACCACTAAGGTGTTGAGCGAAGCAGCGATCCGCGGTAAAACAGATTGGCTGATGGGCTTGAAAGAGAACGTTATCGTAGGTCATTTGATCCCTGCGGGTACAGGCCAGCGTCAGTACAATGACATAGTGGTAACGCACAAGGACGAATACGATGAGACTGCAGCTTCCACGGAACGGACACGTGATCGTGAGAAAGAACTACAGGACTAAGTTGAAACAATAAGCAAAGGGTTGATCCTCGCATGGGGATCAACCTTTTTTTTCCCATATCCTATGGCAGAAGACAAAAGCAAGCAGCAAGCTCAGAATCAGATCAATATTGAGCTCTCAGAAGAGATCGCAGAAGGAATCTACTCGAACCTGGCAATGATCGCGCATTCCAACAGTGAGTTTGTGATTGATTTTATCCGGCTTATGCCTGGGGTACCTAAGGCAAAGGTGAAATCACGCATTGTGATCACGCCGGAGCATGCGAAGCGCTTTTTGCTTGCATTGAAAGACAATATTGAGAAGTATGAAGGCAGTTTCGGCCCCATCAAGAGAACGGACGATATGCCGAAGTTCCCGATGAATTTTGGGGGCACCATAGGCGAAGCCTGAGGGATAGTTATGAGTTAGGAGTTATTATAATAGTTCTGAGTCGGAGTTTTGTCGGTTAACGCAGTTATTTTATCAGCCAGTTAATTTTAGTGAGCTGAGCTGTTGCATATGTGCAGATCAAGTTTAATTGCAAAGGCGTCAATTACTGTTGAAAATATCAAATGGGCGAGCATCCTGGGTAAGGTAGTTATAACAGGATTACTCTCCGGAATCGCTTTATCGTCCCCATTGTGGTTGGGGAATCGATTTTTTCCTTACACACCGGTCTTCAACCTTTATCCAGCTGAGTGGGTCCATTCTGTGTTGACGGTAAGCTTCATTGTGATGTCCCTACTGGCCTGGGTCTTTGAAAAGCAATGGTTCTATGTCTGGACGATCATTATCGGGCTAACATTGGTGATGTTCGATCAGGTGCGCTTGCAACCATGGATATATATCTACCTGATAATGTTAGTGCCCTTTGCCTTTAACGCTACGGGCGAGGCATTGCTTAACAAGTATTGTAAAATCATCATGACGGGTATTTACTTCTGGAGCGGTGTCCACAAGCTCAATCCAGACTTTATTACAGGATATTATGCTGAATGGCTATCCTTTATTCAGGGACGTCAAATAAACATGAACGAGTTTGTGAGCTTATCAGGATATGGGCCGGGCTTGATCGAAATATCCGTTGCTGTTCTTTTAGCGATTCAAAAAACTCGAAAAGCAGGTGTCTGGCTCGCGTCAGTTATGCACATAATAGTATGTATTGTTGTCTTGGGTCAAGGATACCAATACAATTCGGTGGTCATACCGTGGAATATGGTAATGGTCGCTTTAACTTTCCTCGTTTTTTACGGGCGTGTAGATGTCCTTAGCGGCGACTCGGCACCTGAGCGAATCGTTTTTCCGGGCCTCGCCGTTCTTCTGATTTGGCTGCTCCCCATATTGAATTTTGCTAATTCTTGGGATCATTATCTGTCATTTTCTTTTTATTCCAACAAGCCTTCGGCTTTTTATATTGCCATTCAGACGGATCAATTATCCAAAATTGATTCTAGGTTTCGATCCTATTTTGTCAATATTCCCGGGCTGACTGGGGGGCAGATCATTGATGTAAACCGTTGGTGTGTAAGCGAGCTGAATGTTCCTTTCTACCCTGAACCAAGGGTTTTCAAGCGCCTAAGCCGTGACTTTTGCAAACTCAATATACCGTCTCATCAGATCGTATTTCTGGAAATCAAGCGTCCTTCCGGACAAAATAGAGAAGTTCTAAGCTTTAATTGTGACTGAGATACGTGGCTCCCATCTAATTCCTAGGTGTAGTTATGAGTTAGGGGTTATTAGTTGGCGGTTTGTCGGTCAAAGAGTACGTAATTTCAGAGTCCGGCGCCTTTTCGCCACCAATTAACCATTGGTGAACGATGCTTGAGCCTCAACTCATAACTCATAACTGCGTTTTTAACGCCCAGTGCCTCCTCCGACCCGCAAAAACTTTCCAAAAACCCTTTGCAAGGTCTCTGGGTTTAAATACCTTTGCAGTCCTAATTTTATAAAGTTTTATAATTAAAATATAAATGCCTACCATTCAACAACTTGTGAGGAAAGGAAGGAAGAAATTGACCTTTAAGTCAAAATCTCCGGCCCTGGATTCGTGCCCTCAGCGGAGGGGTGTTTGTACGCGTGTGTACACAACGACGCCTAAAAAGCCAAATTCTGCCATGCGGAAAGTGGCCCGGGTACGCCTTACCAATAGCAAGGAGGTAAATGCGTACATCCCGGGTGAAGGCCATAACCTCCAGGAACACTCCATCGTGTTGATCCGTGGAGGCAGGGTAAAAGATCTGCCCGGAGTTCGTTATCACATCATCCGCGGTGCGTTGGATACCGCAGGCGTAAACGGGCGCAAGCAAAGCAGATCTAAGTATGGTGCCAAGCGACCTAAGCCAGGGGCAGCTGCAGCAGCCGGGGCGAAACCTGGAGCAAAACCAGCCGCAAAGAAAAAATAATATTTGAGAAGCGATGAGAAAGTCAAAACCCAAAAAAAGATACCTGCTGCCTGATCCTAAATTTCAGGATACCCTTGTGACTAAGTTTGTTAACTATCTCATGGAGCAGGGAAAGAAGAGTGTAGCATATACTATCTTTTACGATGCTGTAGCTCAAGTGGAGAAAAAGACCACCGAAAGTGGCTTGGATGTATGGAAACGGGCAATGGGCAATCTGACCCCGGCGGTCGAGGTCAAGAGCCGTCGTGTCGGTGGCGCTACATTTCAGGTACCTGTAGAAATCAGGCCCGAGCGGAAAGTAAACCTCAGCATCAAATGGCTTATTGACTACGCCAGGATGCGTGGAGAAAAGACGATGATGGATAAGCTGGCTGCAGAAATTATCGCTGCTGCTAAAGGCGAAGGCGCCGCTATCAAAAAGAAAGATGATACACACCGTATGGCTGAAGCAAACAAGGCTTTTTCCCATTTCAGGTTTTAATAAGTATTGAATAACAC
>JANNPM010000356.1:0-6572 GCA_031400145.1 Chryseolinea sp.
GCAGGCTCAATTTGATGAGATTTTGAGGTTTTTCAGAAAACGTTTTCGGAAAACGCCCGGAATTGTTATTTTGGTCCAAATAGTATCGTATGAAGGAGACAGAGTTGCTCGTCGAGATCCGGATTGACCGCGATTCGAGGATCCCAAAATATCGCCAAATCGTGCATTCAATCATCGGAGACATTGAGCGCGGCGTGTTGAAAATCGGTCAGCGCGTACCGTCCATTAATGAGATCAGCGAGGAATATTACCTCTCCCGCGACACTGTAGAAAAGGCGTACAACGTTCTCAAAGAGACCAAGATCATCGTCTCGGCAAAAGGAAAGGGGTACTATGTTGCCCGAAATCTATTGCCTTCAAGAATTAGTGTGCTCTTCCTGCTCAACAAGCTTAGCTCTTACAAACTTTTGATCTTTAATTCTATGGTGAATGGCCTCGGCCAGAATGCTCAGGTAGACCTGATGATCTATCACTGCGATCCAAAGCTTTTCTTGAATTCTATTAATGAAAGTATCGGACGTTACGATTATTACGTGGTCATGCCTCACTTTAAAGACGAATCTATGGCGCACCAAAATGCCAATCCGGCGGTCCTTGAGGCATTGACAAAAGTTCCTGAAGACAAGCTAATCATCCTTGACAACTATCTTCCAGGCCTGAGGCGGGATGTGGCCTCCGTATACCAGGACTTTAAAATGGATATCTATGAAGCATTGGAGGAGGGTATTGATCTACTACGGCGTTACTCTAATCTTATACTCGTTTATCCAAAAAAAACTCTTTATCCATATCCCATAGACATAGTAAATGGCTTCAAGAAATTCTGCGTCGATCATGATTTCACCGCGGAAGTGCTGGAAGAGATCTATCCGGATATGGAGCTGCAAGCCCAGGATGCTTACATTATTATCGAAGAAGCAGACCTGGTAAATCTTGTGAAACAAATCCGCGACAAAAATTTTATTGCAGGCAAGGATATTGGTGTGATCTCTTATAATGATACTCCGCTGAAAGAGCTGCTGGGGATAACCGTGATCACAACCGACTTCAAGGCAATGGGCGAAACGGCGGCGTATATGATCCTGACAAAGAAGCGGGAGGTAGTTAAGAATGTCTTCCGGTTTATCAATCGCCATTCAGCGTAAGACTGCCTTCCGCTACGGAAGGTAAAATATTTCCCTTAACGGATGGGTTATGGGGGAATAATCAGGATTCGTTTCCATAATGTCAGACATGTATCTCCACCATTGCTTTACTATTGCGTTGTCGCCAAGATCCTGCGAACCCGAATCGCCGGTAACCCGCTGGAACGCAAAAAGTGTATTGGTTTCTTCATCGAGAAATATGGAATAATCGCGGACACCGGATGCGTTAAGCAATGCAGTTAACGCCGGCCATATCTCGTCGTGCCTCCTTGCATATTCGTCCCGGAATCCGGCTTTTAGCTTCATCGTAAAGGCTACCCGCATCGAAGAGTCTGAAAGGTTTTTTCCCACTCGCAGTGATTTGATAGTTAAGGCCTGTAAGATGTCAATTGCCGGCATGACACTGCATGACGGGAAGCATCTACCAGATCATTAAAATTGAATTATTATTCGCAAATTTCCCATCCTCAAATCATTATATGGGCGTAATTCTTGGTGTGATCTTTCATTTCGTCGGAGGCTTTGCTTCCGGTAGCTTCTACGTTCCTTATAAAAAGGTAAGGCAATGGTCATGGGAAAGCTATTGGATCGTTGGTGGAATATTTTCATGGCTGATCATTCCCCCACTTGCCGCATGGCTGACATTGCCTGGATTCTCGCAGATTATTAAGGATGCCTCCTCGGACGTAATTCTCTATACCATCCTGTTTGGAGTGTTGTGGGGGATCGGAGGACTGACCTATGGATTGGGCGTGCGATACCTTGGAATGTCATTGGGCAACTCCGTTGTATTAGGCTTTTGCTCCGCTTTCGGAGCACTTGTACCGTCAATTTATTACAATCTATTTCCCGCTACCGGCAAAACTTCTTTCATGGAAATGGTGACGAGCCAATGGGGACAGGTGGTATTGCTAGGGGTGGCATTATGTCTTCTGGGGATCTACATATGCGGCAGAGCAGGCGTAATGAAAGAAGCGGAAATGGGCGAAGCAGAGAAAAAGAAAAGCGTGCCCGAGTTTAACCTGGTTAGAGGGCTGATTGTTGCCATTGCGTCGGGTATCCTCAGCTCCTGTTTCAACTTCGGGATAGAGGCCGGCAAGCCGATGGCAGAACAGGCTGTTTCTATGGGATTGAATCCCCTTTATCAGAACAATGTTACCTATGTAGTGTTGCTTTGGGGAGGTTTAACGACGAACTTCGTATGGTGTATAATACTGAACGCGCGCAACAATACATTCAGCAACTATCTTGATGGGAAAACGCCGTTAGCCAATAACTATTTTTTTTCTGCGCTTGCAGGTACAACGTGGTTCCTTCAGTTCTTTTTTTATGGCATGGGAGAAAGCAAGCTTGGGAATGGCCCCAGTTCATGGATATTGCACATGGCTTTTATAATTCTGGTCGCCAACATTTGGGGAATATTATTGAAGGAGTGGCATGGAGTAGGAAAGGCAACCAGGCGAACGATCATACTTGGAATAAGCCTGATCATTCTTTCAGTGCTGGTAGTCGGATATGGTAATGCCATTAAATCGTAGAATCAAATAACATTATGTCAACGAGAGTCAAAATGCAGTTCAGACACGTAAGCTATCTGTGGGATGAGAAGAAGGCTGAGGCGCTGGCCGGAGATGAGGTAGGTCTTCTGATTTATCGTTCGAATCTTCTGGGAGCAGATTTGCGCCTGACCAATTATGGCGGTGGCAACACCTCTTGTAAAGCTTCGGCAAAAGATCCGCTTACAGGAAAAGAAACTGAAGTGATGTGGGTCAAAGGGTCAGGGGGTGATATTGGCACTTTGAAAAGAAATGGCCTGGCCGCTTTGTATATGGAGCGACTGCTATCTCTGAAGCAAGTGTATAAAGGCATTGAGTATGAAGATCAAATGGTCGAATTGTTCAATCACTGCATGTATGACCTGGACTCAAAGGCACCCTCAATAGACACACCGTTGCACGCATTCCTGCCATTTAAGCACATCGATCATCTACACCCTGATGCAGCGATCGCCATTGCGGCGGCAAAAGATGGGAAGAAGATTACGCATGACTTGTTCAACGGCACTATAGGATGGGTAGCATGGCAGCGGCCTGGCTTCGACCTTGGATTAAAACTAAAGCAGTGCCTTGATGAGAATCCAGGTATACGCGGCATTATGCTCGGCTCTCACGGATTGTTCACATGGGGAGATACCGCCTACGACAGTTACATAAATACACTTGAGGTGGTAGAACGGTGTGCGCAATTTCTGGAAGACAATTATGGCAAACACCGCCCAGTGTTTGGCGGGCAAAATCAGAGCTCACCTGAAAATGCACACCGCCTGCAACAAGCGTCAAGCCTGGCCCCACTGTTGCGCGGGTTTTGCTCAAGTTACCGTCGCATGATCGGACATTTTACCGACGACGACCGTGTACTGGGGTTCATAAATTCTAACGACCTCGCAAAACTTGCCCCAATGGGTACAAGTTGCCCGGATCACTTTTTGAGAACAAAGATTAGTCCCCTGGTTTTACCGTTGGCTGCTGACCAGGACCTAACCGATACCAAATCGATTCAGGCTACGTTGTTGCCGGCGTTCGAGAAGTACCGTGCACTATACAAAGACTATTATGATCAATGCAAGCATCCGGATAGTCCAGGTATGCGTGATCCCAACCCTGTCGTCCTGCTTTATCCAGGCATTGGAATGTTCACGTTCGCGAAAGACAAGCAGACTGCGCGGGTAGCTGCAGAGTTTTACATAAACGCGATAAACGTCATGAAGGGTGCGGAAGCGATATCCGACTACACGTCACTGCCACTTCAGGAAGCATTTAACATCGAATACTGGCTGTTGGAAGAGGCGAAATTGCAGCGCATGCCGAAACCCAAAACACTATCCGGAAAAATTGCCCTCGTTACGGGAAGCGCAGGAGGTATCGGAAAGGCGATCGCTAAAAAATTCGCGGAGGAGGGTGCTTGTATAATCTTAAGCGATAATGACCCGGACAGACTAAAAGATGCGGAGGCAGAGTTTACCACGCTGTTTGGAAAAGACGCCTTTACTACATCGTTGATGGATGTTACCGATGGTGAGCAAATCCGTGCGTCCCTGGCGACGGCTGCGCTGGCTTTTGGCGGCGTGGACATCCTCGTGAATAACGCGGGACTCTCGATCTCAAAACCTCTCGAAGAACATACAGAAAAAGACTGGGACATCCTGTATGACGTGTTGGTAAAGGGTCAGTTTCTCATCACGCAGGCAGGGGTGAAAACAATGCGCAGCCAGGGTTTGGGTGGAGATGTGATCAATGTCGTTAGCAAAAATGCGTTGGTCTCCGGGCCCAATAATGCTGGATACGGTTCCGCAAAGGCAGCACAACTTCACTTGAGCAGGTTGAATGCCGCCGAGCTCGGCCCTGATAAAATAAGGGTGAATGTGATTAATCCTGATGCAGTGATTGCCGATAGTAAAATATGGGCTGGCGCCTGGGCAGAGGGAAGAGCTAAAGCGTATGGCGTGAAGGTGGAAGAGCTGCCGGCATTTTATGCCAAGAGAACGTTGCTGAATGAGATCATTCTGCCCATAGACATCGCCAATGCGTGCGTTGCACTGGTCGGTGGATTACTTAATAAATCAACGGGAAATGTTATAAATGTTGATGGTGGAGTGGCAGCGGGGTTTGTGAGGTGATGGAGCTATTCTTTTTTCATAAAAAATTATGACAGAAAAAATGAATGGACCCGTTAAGGGAACCTCGAAAAACTACTATTTTAAAAAATAATATCCCTGAGTTAATAAATATTTTATGTTGATTGAATTTTTTTTGTTCGAAATATCCTCCACCGTTGGGGTTATTTGTCTTGTTCTCTCATGGGTGGGTAGTTATTTTTCAAATAGACACACGTATCCTGCCAAGCGTCTTGATCTGAATTGAACGAAGCAGGTTGTAGGTGAGGTTCATCAATCCAATAATCCCTTCCGCTCTTACTTTTCCAATCGAATGGATATACATTCTCTTCGTGCTTATTTCCATGAAGCCAAAAACATGTTCGACCCGTGCGCGGAATTTGGATTTTGTGCGATTTGATTTTTTTTTGTCAAAGGCTTCTTCTTGTATCCTTTTTCATGCATACGGTTTATCATTCCGGATTTCTTGATGGCCTGCTCTTGCGCTTCCCCTGTATAAGCACTATCAGCATATTAAGGGTTGATCTTTATCCTGTTTGCTTAACAAATGGTCCAACGGCTGGGAATCGTGCACCGATGCATCGGTCAATTCCCCAAGTTCTTTCTCTTTTAAATGAACGACAACAGCGGTTGTACTTGGCAATGGAAGCCGAAGATATTGGACATGGTGGCGTAATGCTTGTGTCGCAGGCTTCCGGAATTTCACGTAAAACAGTTATCAAGGGAAAGAAAGAGTATAAGGAGTTAAAGAAAAGTGCAAAGTTGACAGGAGTCGCAAAAGTGATTGTTGAACGAATAAGAAAAGAAGGCGGTGGCCGCAAGGACCTGAAAGAACAAAATCCTAAGCTAATAAAAACGTTAGACCTTATGCTGGAACCCATTACCCGGGGTCATCCAGAGAGTGCTTAAATGGACTTGCCTGAGTACGCGAACATTGGCCGATGCCTTAAAAAGGAAGGGACACATCGTGAGCCATACCAAAGTAGGGGAACTCCTAAAATAAGCTGGTTTTAGTTTGCAGTCAAACTCAAAACGAATAGAAGGGAACAATCACCCCGACCGCAATGAACAGTTCATGTACATTAATAATAAAACTGAAAGCTATTTGGCAAGCGGGCTCCCTGCCATATCAGTGGATACCAAGAAAAAAGAACTGATTCGAGACTATAAGAATTCAGGCAAGTCATATCATCCCAGCAAACAGCCAAGGGAGGTGAATGTGAATGATTTTGGAACTCAAAAGGCAGCGCCTTACGGAATATATGATATTGAGATTAATGAAGGATTTGTAAATGTAGGAATCTCCAGTGATACCTCTGAGTTTGCTGTATTTAGTATAAAGCAATGGTGGCAGAGGATGGGAAAGAAGCAATATCCTCACGCAGACAAATTATTGATTACTCCAGATGGAGGAGGCAGCAATGGGGCACCCGGAATGGAACTATACGATTAACACGAATAGGTAACCTTTATTGTTTTACAGCCCTTAGTATCAATTTACTTTTTCATCCACCTTCACGTGATCTTTATAACCATAGAAAACCTGATTGCTTTTCTTGGTCAACGGGCATCTAAATCCTTCTGAGCCAACTTGTTAGGATCTTCCTTCCAATCCTGAGGGGACGATATCCTCTTTTATCTGGTGGTTCTCTTCATGGCTGTTGCGCTGACGTGGAACCTCAACAAAACTGGCATCGACCAGGCGTCCTTCTTTGCCCACCAGGTTTGCTTTTTCAAGACTGTTCAAAAACTTG
>JANNPM010000394.1:0-5169 GCA_031400145.1 Chryseolinea sp.
GGATATTGTTCGGTGCACTAGCGGTCAAGTTCGGTGTACGCGGTGAAACAGCAAAGAACCGTATAACAAATTTCATGAATGGAACCGAATTACCATTTCAGGCCAGGCATGCGAGAATTGCCGTGGCAACGGGAGGTATAGCAGGCAAAGGTCCGGGCAACAGCGACCAGCGGAATATTTTACCTCACCCGTACTCAGACTTCGTGTATGCGATTGTAATCGAAGAGTATGGCATGATGGGAGGTGTCGTTGTGCTATTACTCTATTTGATACTGCTGCACCGTGGTATGAAAGCCTCCTACAATAGCGAAAAAGCATTTGGTGGCCTTTTATCGGCGGGACTTAGCTTCGATCTCGTGTGTCAGGCGATGGTGAATATGGGGGTAGTGGTAGGGTTAGGTCCAATAACAGGGCAGCCCTTGCCGTTGGTTTCTATGGGTGGAACATCTATGGTCTTTACAGGACTTGCTGTAGGCATAATTCTCAGCGTGAGCAGAGGAACGCACGACCGCGCCTACGAGCAAGGCAATATGGAAGAGGTTAAGGGGCATAAGAACATACCAACTCCAAAGGCAGCATGAGTATATCAGGTCCATATAGATTGATTATTAGCGGAGGCGGCACCGGAGGGCATATATTCCCTGCTGTTGCAATTGCCAACGAGTTCAAGGAGCGGTATCCGGATACGCAATTTCTTTTCGTGGGTGCTAAAGACAGAATGGAGATGACGCGTGTGCCAGAAGCAGGATACAAGATCATCGGATTATGGATCAGCGGCATCCAGCGGAAGCTTACACTCTCGAACCTACTATTTCCCGTCAAGTTTGTCGTGAGTTACTGGAGGGCTATACACCTGGTAAAAAAATACAAGCCGCACGCCGTTATCGGTACCGGCGGGTATGCAAGTGGTCCGATCATGTTAGCGGCCACCAGGTTAGGCATACCGTGCCTGATCCAGGAACAAAATTCCTTCGCCGGCCTCGCCAATAAGCAGGTGGCCAAAAAAGTCGAGAAGGTATGTGTTGCTTACGAGGGGATGGAAAAATATTTTCCTAAAGATAAGATTGTGCTTACCGGCAATCCGGTGAGAAAAGATATGCTGACCATTGATGCAAAGCGCGCCAGGGCACTGAATCATTTTGGTTTTGATGCACACGTCAGAACCTTGCTCGTGGTCGGCGGCAGCCTGGGCGCCAGAACAATAAATGAGGCGCTTATCGATGGAATGGACAAGCTGGTAGAAGCCAAGATACAGGTGATCTGGCAAACCGGTAAGGGATACTTTGAATCGTATAAGTCGAAATTGGAGAATTACGATTTGCGGAGGATAAGGGTTAAGGATTTTGTCCGTGAAATGGATCTGGCGTATGCCGCGGCCGATGTGATCATATCCAGATCTGGTGCGCTGGCAGTCTCGGAAATATGCATCGCCTGCAGACCCGTTATACTTGTGCCTTCACCCAGCGTCGCCGAAGATCATCAGACCAAGAACGCGAAAGCGTTGGTGGACAAAGGAGCAGCATTGATGGTGCTTGACAGGGAAGCACCAGAGAAGCTCATTAACGAAGCGTTGAAGTTGATGTTCGATCTGCCACGGGGTGTAAAGCTAGTAGAGAACATTGCAAAGCTTGCACGGCCTGGGGCGACCTCTGCTATTGTCGATGAAATTGAAAACATGATTCTAAGGCAAGCGCCTGCTCTTGAAAAACCATCCACGGCATCAAATGATAGTAAACAGGATAACGAATCGATCAATCAACAACTGTTGGCCAGCGGAATGCAACCTGTGACAATAAAAAAAATAATTGCGTGACTTCAAACAATTACGATAGAATCTATTTTCTCGGTATTGGCGGAATAGGCATGAGCGCACTCGCCAGATGGTTCCTTAAGAAAGGACTATTTGTAGCAGGATATGATCGCACTTTAACTACCCTTACCCGTGAACTCGAACACGAGGGGATGCGTATTCATTATGATGATCAGGTAGAATTGATTCCTGCAGAGATCGTCGCACATCCGGAGAGGACGTTGATCATATTTACTCCAGCCATTCCAAAAGACCATAAAGAGCACGCATACCTGAAAGATCGCGGATATACAATTATGAAACGCTCGGAGGTGCTTGGACTGATAACGCATGATTACAAGACGGTGGCCGTGGCGGGTACCCATGGTAAAACCACTACATCTTCGATGATTGCCCACATACTCTATGTCGCCGGAAAAGATATGGTGGGTTTTCTAGGCGGTATTACTACCAATTACCAATCAAATCTGGTGATGCAGGGAAACATTCAGCAGAATACGCTCGTAGTTGTGGAGGCTGATGAATTCGATCGTTCCTTTCTTCGCCTGTTTCCGCAGATCGCGGTGGTGACCTCGGCAGATGCAGACCACCTGGACATCTACGGTGACCACCAAAGCATGATCGCCTCCTTCAAGGAATTCATATCTCAGATCAAGCCCGGAGGATCTCTGATCATCCACGAATCCATAGATGAACTCCTTGCAAGTGACATTACCCATTTGACAAAGAAAATTTACAGCATGACCCGGGGACAATTTTTTGCCAGTAACATTACCGCAGCGGGTGGATTTTTTGAATTTGACCTCCAGGGTTTTGGAAAGGTCGAACACGTTCAACTCGGTGTCCCCGGTTTTCATAACATTGAGAATGCCATTGCAGCATCCGTTGCTGCGAGTCTTTGCGGTGTGGGCACTTCGGTGATCAAAAAAGCACTGGAATCGTTCAAAGGTGTGAAGCGCCGTTTTGAATACATTATCAAAACCAGCAGAATAGTTTATGTGGACGACTATGCGCATCACCCCACAGAGATAGAAGCATTCCTGAAGTCGATGAAGTCATTATATCCAGGCCGGAAGTTGACTGTCGTTTTTCAGCCACATCTTTTCACCCGCACCCGTGACTTTGCTGAAGGATTTTCGAAAAGTCTCAGTCTTGCGGATGCATTGTTCCTCATGGATATCTATCCTGCACGTGAGCTTCCGATTCCCGGTATTGACTCTGACATGCTGATAAAGAATGTAACCAGCAGCGTAAAGGTCAGGTGTAACAACACTGATCTTATGCAGAAGCTGGAAGAGATAGACACCGATGTGCTCGTCACGGTAGGTGCAGGCGACATCGATACGCTTGTTGAACCAATAAAGAATATGCTGAAGCGCAAGTATGAAATTTAAAATAAATATCAGGCGTGAGATAAAAGTTGTAGCGGCATTGTTCGTCGTAGGTGGTATTATTGCGTTCACGGAAAGGCAGCAAACAAATGTTTTCGTTAAAGATGTTAATGTAAGGATGGTCAATGTGAGCGAGAATCATTTCCTGGATGAGGCAGACATTCTGAAGTTAATGGAGCTTGACAAGGAGAACCTCAGGGGAGCAAGCATGGACGAGTTGAACATGCGCGAGGTGGAGAAAAAGATCCAACGCGAGCCATTTGTGGATGACGCGCAATTGTACACAGACCTTAAAGGTAATTTGATGGTACGTGCCTCACTGAGAAGGCCGGTTGCGCGCATCGTGAGAAGTGACGGTCCGGATGGATACATCGCGGAAGACGGCACCGTGATGCCTGTATCCGAGAAATTCACAGCCAGGGTTTTGCTGATTAGCGGCAATTTTGCGAAGCAGCTGCTTCAACAACGCAACGTCAATTCTACGGCCGACGGAAAAGGTCTGATGGATCTGATGAAGGTCATCCGCGAGCACGAGTTCTGGAATGCCCAGATCGCACAGCTGGATATTGATAGCAAAATGCGTATTACAATTCTACCACAGGTTGGCGACGAGAGGATTGAATTTGGCAAGCCTGAAAATATCGACACGAAATTCCGCAAGCTCATGATCTTCTACAAAGAAATCCTTCCCCGTATGGGATGGAATAAATACAGCCGTGTGAACCTGGAGTATGAAAGTCAGATCGTCGCAGAATAAAATTGCAAAGACTAATGAAATGGATTTTTTGAAACAACCACTATAAATTTTTACAGCATGGCACACGAAAAGATCGTAGTCGGACTGGACATAGGCACCACAAAAATCTGTGCTATTGTTGGTCGCAAAAATGAGTTTGGGAAACTGGAAGTACTCGGCATGGGTAAAGCCGAGTCGGAAGGTGTGGTAAAGGGTATCGTTTTTAACATTGACAAAACTGTTTTTGCAATAGAAAAGGCCATCAGGGAAGCCGGCGATCAGGCCGGAATCGATATTGGCGTTGTAAATGTTGGTATTGCTGGACAACATATTCGCAGTTTCATTCAACACGGCGGTATTACCCGCTCGTCCAAAGAGGAGGAGATCACTATTGACGATGTGGAGCGGCTGACGCAGGATATGTATAGAATGGTGGTTCCGCCTGGTAGCCAGATCATCCATGTAATGCCACAGGATTATATGGTTGACTACGAGGACGGCATCAAGGAGCCTGTGGGAATGTCCGGCGTAAGGCTGGAGGCAGACTTTCATATTATAACGGCACAAACCAATGCTATCAACAATATCAACAAATGTGTAAGAAGGGGAGGACTGGAGATTTCAGATCTTATCCTGGAACCTCTGGCGTCCAGCCTGGCCGTATTGAGCGAAGAGGAGAAGGAAGCCGGGGTTTGTCTCATCGACATTGGCGGAGGAACCACGGACATCGCTATTTTTTATGATAACATCATCCGGCATACAGCTGTCATACCATTCGGGGGGAACATAGTAACCAACGATATCAAGCAGGGACTGATGGTATTACCGCAACAGGCAGAACAATTAAAGACACGTTTTGGCCGTGCGATAGCGGAGGAAGCGAGTCCCAATGAGATCGTTTCAATACCCGGGATACGCAATCGTGCCGCCAAGGAAATTTCGGTAAAGAATCTTTCCAACATAATACAGGCCCGTATGGAAGAGGTTATCGAAATGGCACATGCGGAGATCATCAGTTCCGGATTTGAGAACAGGCTTGCCGGAGGAATAGTAATAACCGGTGGCGGAGCTCAGCTAAGCAACCTGAAGCAATTGGTTGAATACATGACCGGCATGGATACACGTATAGGCTATCCCAACGAGCACCTTGGAAAGGGTAAAATTGAATCCGTAAAAAGTCCCATGTACGCTACGGCAGTGGGGCTGGTACTTTCGGGTTTCCGCTCTCTTGA
>JANNPM010000406.1:0-15281 GCA_031400145.1 Chryseolinea sp.
TGTTGCCGGTATCAGTGTGAAAAATTGTGAAGGTGCTTCAGGTTTTATCACGTTGAGAATTAACCCCGAACCTCAGCTCGACCCATTGCTAGGCAAGAGCATCTGTAGTAACGAGGAAACAGGAATTACGCTGGTTTCGGCAGCCAATACCTTTCCTGCCGATCGGTTTATCATCACCGCCATTAATGCGCCGGCGGGTGTAACACCAGTTGGTCCACTACCGGCCGCAGATGGTACGACGTTGTACACGGACGATGTAATTTTGCAGAACAGCTGGGTTAACACAACCGGGGTGAACCAGACTGTGTCGTATCTGATACTGCCCTACAGCACGCTGCTTGGATGCACAGGCTCGCCGCCAACGCCTGTTAACGTCACAGTATTTCCTCGTACAGACGTAAACCCCGTGGTAGTTGCACCACTATGTAATGGGGAATTGCTTTCGTTAACGTTCGCTTCAACCAATAATCCCGGGGCGGATGTCGACTTTTATTGGTCTGTAACAACGTATGACCCATGGGTTATCGTCGGAAGCCCGGCAGCGGGCATCGGAGACATTACGGGCCTTGGCCTGAATAATACTTCGTTGACATTGGATGGAACAGTCACATTTGAAGTGTATGGAAAAAATCCTTCAACGGAAGAGTCTCCATCAGGATGTACCAATCCAGTACAGACCTTTGTTGTCACCATCCTCAAATCTCCCGAAGCAAATCCGCAAAGTCTTTCAGCTTGTTCTGATGTTGCTGGCGGCAATACTTACACAGCCAATCTTGCAGCGCTTCAACCTGCAATCAACCCGGACGCCGCCACACCTGACATCAGCTTCGTATGGTATCTCACCGATCCCCGTCTTGGTGCGGCCACAGTGATCCCCGCGGGTAGCCTGGGCGCTGTAGTCATGGGTGATAACATTCCGGTCTTCGCTGAAGTAGCGTACTTGCCTACCGGATGTAAAAGGGTTGTGGAAGTAGTGTATGAGGTCAATCCAAACGCTTCTATCTCTACGCTTGCAAGTGATTATAACGGATTTAACCTGAATTGTAACAACGATAATTCGGGTGAGATACGGGTTGATGTCCTGACAGGTTCGCCGGTTTATGCTTACAGAATTGATGGTGGTCCGTTTATCAATGCAAATGCGGCTACCTATAAATTTACGTCTTTGGCTGCTGGAAATCACACCGTGGAAGTTCAGGATGCGAAAGGTTGCGTGGCTTCAGCGCCGGTCGTTTTAACAGAGCCGTCAATTCTCTCAGCAACCCTGAGTATAGACCAGCCAATTTCGTGTTTTCTGCAGCAAGATGGTGTTATCAGCACAGCCGCTACCGGTGGCGCAGGTATATATTCATATCTCTTACTTCAAACTAACCCCCCCGACCCGGACGGTGATGGTATCTTTGAAAATCTTGGTGCCAACACTTATACGGTAAGAGTTACGGATGGGAATAATTGTAAGGTGGATTCTGACCCGGTAACGCTGACCCAGCCTACACAAGTTGAAATCAATAGTGTTACAGTAGCTGCCGATGCGAATGGTTTCAATCTTAGCTGCCGTGATGCCGTTGATGGTGAGATCGAGGTAACGTTCTCCGGTGGAAATGTTCCTCCAAGCTATACCCTGACATTAACGAAGTCAAACCCGTTGGATACCGCTGTTATCAATACGCCTGCCTCCAATGCGACCTTTACTAATCTCGGCGCTGGTACCTACACGGTTATCGCCGAAGATATAAACGGATGCGAGTCGCTGCCAGCGTCTGCGATCATTGTAAACCCTCCTCCATTCAGTCCGGGCTTCGTTGGTATCAATCAATCAGTTTGCTTTGGCGACGATGCCGTTGCTATACAAGAACTTGTTCCTGCATTTGGCGGTGTAGGCAACTATCAATATCAATGGCAATTATCATTAACGGGATCGATGAATGATGCGGACTGGGTCGACGTGCCAGGCGCAACCGCGACCACATACGATCCTGGAGTTCTGAACGAAACAACATACTTCCGCCGGTTAACACGAAGCGTATCTGTCCGCACGGGCATTGCCTGCGAGATCCTTGGTAAGGATAACAGCGTTCAGGTGCTGATCAATCCATTACCAGTGGTTTCTTTCGACGCTCCATCAGAAGTTTGTCAGGGCGAATCCTTCAGCCTTCAGCTTGGAATGACCGGTGGAGCAGCTCCAATAGAATACGACTATTCAGCAGGAGGAACAATCTTCCTTAATATGATTGGAACTGAGAATACGGCCATCCCGGTAAGCAACTTCCAATCACCGCAGACTTACAGCCTATTGCGCGTAAAAGATCTTAACGGCTGTCTTGCGGAAAATTTACCTATCAGCGTCAACGTGGATATTATTAAGCTCAGTCCTGACTTTACTGTACTCGCACCTGCTGCACAATGTTCCGGCGGAACGTTTACATTCCAGTGGGTTGCCGAAGCGGGGATAAAATACACGTGGATCTGGTCCGACGGACAACAAACCGTCATTCAACCTGGTGACGTACCATTGGGTACCAACACAATTACACACGTATTTACCTCGGGGTCCACAGAAGATGCGACACCATACCCAGTTCGTTTGCAGGCTGAAAACGCCTTATGCGCGCCTAAGTCATCATCGAAGCCCATTACTGTACTCCCCAGTGTGTCGCTGAACATTTCACCAGGCGATCCAATATTGTGCAGCGGTGAAACCATCAGATTCCTTGATCAGTCTGCCGGCGTGGATGTAGGAAGATGGTATTACCATCTTGTTGGCTCACCGGATGAATTAGATGTTCAGGCCGGCCCAGTGCCCGAGATCAATTACACGATGTTTAACAACACCACCACCAATCCGATATTTTACGAGGTGGTTTATGAAGCCTCGAACAATGAGGGATGTGGAGCCGAATATCGCAAGGAAGTAAAAGTGTACCGTGGTATCGCGGCCGGAATAGCAAATAACCCCGACCCTCCGCCACTATTCGTAGCGGGTAGCTCGACCGTTGAATTCATAAACACGTCCGGACCTTTAGACGCGACTGACTTTGAATACACATGGGATTTCGGTGATTTCCGTGCCACACCGTCCACCGGCACCGGCGTCGATCCATACACGGTGGAGTATTCTACCGCGGGTATAAAACATATAAGGCTTACTGCAGCAAACATTAAGGCAAGAGATGACGATAACAAGACCTGTGAAAGCGTAGCACAGAAAACGATCAACATTGAGCTTCCGATGATCGCCGCAGCTTTCAGGGCCACACCATTGGCATCCTGCTTCCCGGTTGATATTACCGTAGAGAATCTCTCACCTGGTGCTGATACTTTCCTGTGGGAACTGTACGATGAGGCCGGACTCGTAGGAACGTCTAACCTGAGTGATCCTGTGTTCAGGATATTGAGTCCGGGTACCTACGACATATACCTGACCGCCAGTTATTATGCTACCGGCCAGACAGCCCGCGCAGAACAAAAGGGTATCGAAGTATACGATGTACCGACTGCACTTTTTGAAATGCGCCCTAATCCGCTTTACGTTCCGGATACAGAACTGCAGACGTTTAACCAGTCCGTCAGGGCATCACAGTATTTCTGGGACTTTGATGATGGCTATACTTCGGAGGAATTCGAACCGCGACACTTTTATAAGCTCGAAGGTAAATACAGTATCATGCTCGTAGCCGGCTACGACAACGGCAACAAGGACATCGATGGTGACGGTATACTTGACGGAAATGTGATATGTTATGACACGGTCAAGCAAGATCTGGTGGCGATGGATGGAGGGTTCATCAAGCTTCCCAACGCCTTTACCCCGAGTACTAATGGATCTAACGGCGGCGTAGCAGGCAATGGAACATTCAACGATGTGTTCCTGCCAGTAGCCCGGGGGGTAGAAGAGTTCCAGATGCAGATATTTGATCGCTGGGGTAATCTGGTGTTTGAAAGCCTGGATAGAAATCTCGGATGGGACGGCTATGATCGAAACAGGCGTCTGATGCCCGCCGGAGTATATGTTTACAAGTTGATCTTACGATTGTCGAATGGACAACGGACCACGAAAATCGGAGATGTCACCCTGATACGATAAATGAAATCAGCAAAGTCCCCGTTTCGGGGACTCTGCGGCGAACTGCTGTGATGAGAATGAGAAATTTTTTTAACATGAAGAAACTTTTAACAATGCTCATCTTGTTCGTTGCCGTTGCCGGACGAGAGGTCAGTGCTCAGGATCCGCAATTCTCGCAGTTCTACCAGGCACCTCTTTATCTGAACCCAGGCTTCACGGGAATCACGCCACAACAGCGGCTGGTGCTTAATCACCGCATTCAGTGGCCAAGTCTGCCGCAGGCATTCTCCACCTATGCATTCTCCTATGATATCTTCGTAAACGAGTTGAGGAGTGGATTTGGCTTTTTATTTACCACGGACAAAATGGGTTCGGCCGGCTGGCGGACGACAACAGCCAGTCTAATGTATTCTTACAAAGTTAAGCTTACAGAGGACATCGTTTTTTCCCCCGGGCTTTCGTTCGGGTACGGTCTGAACGGCCTTGATCGCTCAAAACTTGTATTGGGCGATGGGCTGGAATACGATGGTCTTTCGCTGGATCCTGAGCTCAACAAGCTGGGTCAACAAAGCTACTTTGATTTCGGCTCGGGATTTCTGTTATACAGTAAACGGGTCTGGCTTGGGGCCTCCTTCATGCACATGAACCGTCCCAATCTATCCGTTTTAAATGATGTCAGCCGCCTTGCGATGAAAACCGCTGTACATGCGGGCATCCGACTTAGTATGGGCGGCGGTTTAAAAGGTGGCGAACGTGCGTCCTATTTAACACCGTCGGCCATATTACGAATGCAGGGAAAAACGTTCTCACAGTTTGACGTCGGTTTAAATTATCACGTCGACCCCGTTTCAGTAGGTATTTGGTATCGGGGAAAGCCAATTCAGCGGACTGTCATCAATACCATCGAGCAGGACGCCTTTATTCTTTACCTCGGTTTATATTTTAAGAGCCTGACTATTGGGTACAGCTATGACTTTACTATATCCGAGCTACAGACTGCTTCGGGCGGTGCGCATGAAATCTCCATCGTGTACGAATTCAACACCCGGTCTACACGCAAAGACATCAAGAAGAAATACAGGTTGATACCGTGTCCGACGTTTAACAGCAAGGAAGGTTTTTGGAATTAGACGAACGGCCCGGGTTCGTGCCCTGAATCATTCCACCCAATGACCGAGCATGCGCGCTTGCCGTCCATCCTCACAGACTTAACCCCGGTCCAGTCCCTTCTTCTTCGCGATCTCCATCAGCAACTCCATCGCTTCCTCACGATCATTCCGAATTAAACCCTCCAGGATCGCTTCCTTTATTTCTTCTTTGAGGTCACCAATGACTCTTCCGGGAGGAAGATTAAACAATTTCATAATTTCATCGCCTGTCACAGGAGGTTGGAAATTGCGGATGTGATCCTTTTGTTCCACCTCGGCAATTTTTGCTTCGACGAGGTCAAAATTTTTGAGGAACCGGCTAACCTTGTCCATATTTTTCGACGTGATATCGGCACGGCACAGCGCCATTAGCGCGTCGATATCATTTCCTGCGTCGAAGAGAAGCCGGCGTATAGCCGAATCCGTTACTTCGTTCGAGAGGGGGATCGGCCGGAGGTGAAGCCAGACAAGCTTTTGCACAAATGTCATATTTTCATTTAGCGGAAGCTTTAGCCTCTTGAATATGCCTGGCACCATGCGTGCTCCTTTGTCTTCGTGTCCGTGAAATGTCCAGCCATGCAGCTTATCATAACGCTTTGTTGCAGGTTTAGCGATATCATGCAGGATGGCCGCCCATCTTAACCATAGGTCTTCGGAAACGGTAGACACATTGTCCAACACTTGTAGCGTATGGAAAAAATTGTCCTTGTGCGCGCGGTTGCCAACGTATTCAACACCGTGCAAGGCAATGAGCTCAGGGAAAAAGTGATGCAGAAGGCCGCTGTGAAAGAGGAGCTTGAACCCGTAGGAGGGAACCTTGGAAAGGATGATTTTGTTTAGCTCGTCCGTTATGCGCTCATGCGAGACAATTTTCAGTCGCGGTGCCTGCTTCGTGATTGCTTCAAAGGTATCTGGTTCTATGTCATAGCCAAGCTGCGACGCAAAACGGATTGCGCGCATCATTCGCAAGGGGTCATCTGAAAAAGTTATCGCTGGTTCCAACGGAGTACGAATGATCCTTTTCCTTATATCTTCCTGGCCACCAAATGGGTCCAGCAATTCCCCAAAAGTTTTCCTGTTCAGGCTGATAGCCATGGCGTTGATTGTGAAATCTCTTCGGCGCTGGTCATCTTCCAATGTGCCGTCTTCGACAATTGGTTTTCTGGATTCACGCCGGTAGGACTCTTTGCGCGCCCCTACGAATTCCAGTTCAAGTTCCTGCCATTTTATCTGCGCTGTACCGAAGTTTTTGTACACGGCGACATGTGTTTCAGCTCCCATTGTCCGGGCTACGCATTGCGCCAGGCGGATTCCACTACCCACGCATACCAGGTCAATATCTTTGGATGGTCGTTTAAGTATCACGTCGCGGGTAAAGCCACCGACCACGTAGGTTTCGAGCCCCAATTCGTCCGCTACAGCGCCTATCTGTTGAAAAACGGGTTTGTCTAAGGCATGGGCAAGATTCATAAGAATAACTTCAATGGTAGGCTTGGGACGATTTAAGCAGGCAACTGGGCAGGCTTCAGCGGTGTCGATTCAGTGTCATTAAGGGCAAAATTACATAAGAATAACTGTCCCTGCCAATCGAGGGGAGCGATTGATTTAGCTTCCAAACGGCTGATTTAAGTGGCCCAGCGGTTCCGTCGCTAAAAGCGTGAGATTCCGGAGGCGGGAATGGGCCTGAACTCTAACGATAAAGCAAATGTTAACGATTGCGAATTCGATTAAAATGAAATTATTTTAATTTTTCATGCGTTATTTCCCGGACAGTGTTATACCTTGTGCAAACGAATGCAGCGGTGAGGCCGCCCTGGCTATTTTAGTATTAGTAATTTAATCAACCCAAAGAATGTATGACAAAATTTTATCTGTTAGTTAGTAAGTATCTTGCTTTTCTATTGGTAATCGCGTCAAGCGTTGCCGTAGCGCAGAGTAGAACCGTGACGGGAAAAGTGACCTCTTTAGATGACGGAACATCATTACCAGGGGTTAACGTAGTGGAAAAGGGAACAAACAATGGTACGATCACAGGGGTTAACGGCGATTTCTCCGTTATCGTAGGTGATGGCGCAACGCTTGTTTTCTCGTTTGTAGGATATAAATCCACTGAAATAACTGTTGGAGCACAGACTTCAATTACAGTAGCCCTTGACATCGATGTGACAGCCCTTTCGGAAGTAATCGTAATTGGCTACGGAGAAGTAAATAAGCGCGATGCAACCGGCGCAATTGCGTCAGTGAAAGCGGAAGATTTTAATAAGGGTATAATAGCATCCCCTGAATTGCTTATTCAAGGCAAGACTGCCGGCGTTCAGATCACCTCATCAAGCGGTGAGCCCGGATCCCAGGTTAATATCCGTATTCGGGGTACGTCCTCAGTACGTAGCGGGAACAATCCGCTTTTCGTAGTTGACGGACTTCCGCTTAGCGGAGATTTCATCAGCGCAGGAGGTCCTGACTTTGGAAGGGGAACTTCATCACCTAAAAATCCTTTAAACTTCCTTAACCCAAGTGATATTGAGAGTATGGACGTTCTAAAGGATGCTGCATCTACAGCGATCTACGGATCAAGAGGTGCCAATGGGGTAGTAATCATTACTACAAAGAGTGGTAAAGGCAAGAAGTCTGAATTTGGCTACAATACAGGTATCAGCGTATCGCAACAGGCAAGGACATATGATGTCTTGAACGCTCAGGAGTACCTCTCAGCTTACCAGGGATTGGGTGGAAATGCTGATCTTATCAATTTTGGAGCTGATACCGACTGGCAGGACGCAATTAACGGCACCGCAGTTTCTCAAATGCACAATTTGACTTATTCTGATAGCTATAAGTCAGGTAATTACAGGACGTCTCTAAGTTATGATGACCAGGTTGGTATAATTCAAAACTCTGGACTGGAACGGTTCACCGGGCGTCTAAACTTTGAACAAAGATTTCTGAAGGACAAGCTAAAGTTGAATGTTACCTCATTATTCTCAAGGGTCAATGATGAGGCAGCACCGATCACGAACAGCTCTGGATTCGAAGGTGATCTATTAGGATCAACTGTGTTTTATAATCCGACCATCCCTGAGACAGCGACCAACGTGATTCCCAGCAGATTTGGAACGGATCAAAGCCAATATCCAAATGACGCATCCAATCCGCTGGCATTATTGAAGTATTATCAAGATAGAACTAAAACAAACCGCCAGCTCTTTACAGGATCCCTGGGCTATGATATATCCAAAGAACTGAGTTTCCAGGTTAGTGGGGGTATAGATAACTCTCATTCTGTTCGCAGCGCTGCTATTTCAGGTCTTATGACTAAGATTTCAGCTATCAGCGGCTTTGGCCGCGCTGTAATCGTTGATCAAAATAACCGTAATGGAATTTTTGAGGCCGTTGCCACGTATAAGAAAAGTATTGCTTCAAATCCACTTTCGGTGATTGCCGGATATTCATATCAGAGGCTGGAAAACTTCGGACGCAACGCCACTGGCGTTAACTTTGGAGACCAGACCAATATGGAATGGATGCTGGACGATTTAAAAAGTGCCGATGAAGCAGCGCGCAACTTTATCCCTCAAAACTGGATCCAATATGAGTATCAGGAAGATAGCAGAATGCGCGTTTATGATTTATTTTCCGAGCAACCGACTGTCACAACCTACACCGTCGAAGACAATCCGAATCTTCCTTTAATCGGACCCAGGTTTGTTTCGGGCCGGAAATTTTCGGGCGTAGATGAACTGCAATCATTCTTTGCCAGAGGTACCTATACAATAGGTGAGCGCTTTTATTTTCAGGCTTCCATCCGTACCGACGGCTCGACCAGGTTTGGTTCAGAGAAGAAGTACGGTTTGTTCCCGGCGGCGTCAGCAAAATGGAGATTGTCTGAGGAGGACTTCATTCCCGAGGCGTTTGATGAGTTGGGATTGCGACTTAGCTATGGCGTTACCGGTAACCAGGAATTCGGTCACCATTTGTATTCCGGCCGCCAGCAGTATGAATCAACAGGTATAAACAATGATGGTTCCTTAGCGGCGGAAGCAGGACTTACGAACGTTTCTTTTGGAAACCCATTTCTCCAATGGGAACAAACATCCAGTTATAATGTCGGTCTTGATTACGGATTCTTTAACAATAGATTGTATGGCTCGATAGACATTTATAGTAAGAATACTTCAGAACTTTTGATCCAGCAGTTTTCGGCGCAGCCTGCTCCGACAGAATTTGTATGGACCAACCTTGATGCCAATCTCATGAATAACGGCCTCGAATTTTCCGTCAATGGGGTAGTCGTGGATACCAGGGATTTTGATTTTAACGTGGCCGCAAATTTTTCTTACAACAAGAACGAACTGAAAAACTATACTGGAGGTGCGCTTCGCACAGGAACGATTAACGGTCAGGGATTGAGTGGTGCCTTTGCGCAACGTATTGCGAACAATCAGCCCCTTTATGCATTCTTCTTACGTGAATGGGGAGGTTTTGATGAAAGCGGATTGAACGCCGGTAGCGATATTCAGGAGTTTGTTGGGAAATCGGCACTTCCCAAGTACAACACGGGATTTTCCTTGTCAGCGCGTTATAAGGTAGTTGACTTCTCCGTTTATTTTGCAGGGCAGTTTGGGCATTATGTTTACAATAACGTAGCGAATGCATTCTTGACAAAAGGCGCAATTGCAGCAGGCAGAAATGTCACGGCTGAAGTGGTTGCTTCGAATGAATCACCGGTAAACTCGCCTGACGTATCTACTCGCTTTTTGGAGAAAGGTGATTTCCTTAGAATGCAAAATATTAGTTTAGGATACACCGTGCCTTTGGATGGTAAGAACTTCTTTAAGAAAGTGCGGCTCGGAGCCAATGGTCAAAACCTGTGGTTAATTACCGATTATTCAGGATTGGATCCTGAAGTAAATGTTGATAAGGCTATCGACGGAGTTCCTTCATTGGGCATTGATTATACCGCTTACCCCCGCGCGAAAACTGTAACTTTTACGCTGTCAGCAACCTTTTAAAAGATAAATAACACAGAATGAATATGAGAAAGAGAATATTAAACGTCTTCCTGATAAGCGGAGTGCTCATGATCGGTGCATGCACTGACCTGGAAGTAACGGAAACTGATTCTATTGTAACGTCTGAGGAAGGTGATTTCCAAGGCGTGGACGCAGGAGGTAATTTAACAGCAGCCTATAACGCACTGGCTTTTCAAAACACACAGGAAAATCATTATGCACTTCAAGAGGCGACTACGGATGAGCTGTTTATACCAACGCGCGGAACGGACTGGGGAGATAATGGCGTGTGGCGCGATCTCGCAAAGCACACATGGAGTGCTTCACATCAGTTTAACCTCAATACTTGGAACTTCCTGAACTCTACAGTTTACGGTACCAACCAGATCCTCCACCCTGCAACCACAAAGACAGCTCTTCAGGAAGCTGAAGCAAAGTTCATCCGCGCATACATGGTGTTTTGGATCCTCGATTCCTGGCGTCAGGTTCCTATCCGCGAGGCTGATGAAGGACCTGAAATTAATCCAAGGATTTTGACCCCTCAAGAGGCTGTTGACTTTATAGTGGAGGATCTTGAGGCCGCCTTGCCTTCCTTGCCCGATACAAAGGCAAACGACATTACCAATCAAATTAAGGCGTCAAGGGCGTCGGCCAATTTTCTGCTGGCTAAATTATATCTGAACAAGCATGTTTATCTCGGCACCGAAGTTGACAATGCCGATATGGATAAGGTGATCGGCTACATCGAGGAGATCGAAGATGATGGATATGCTTTGCAATCCGGCTTCTTCGGTATCTTTACACCAACCGCAGACTCTGAAACAATCTTCTATTCCAATGGACAGTATAATTCACGCATCTGGGGAAGTCTTCACTATAATCAAGGCCGAGAAACAGACAATACCGGTGGTGGATGGAACGGATTTGTTACTCCTGCAGAATTTTACGCGAAGTTTGAGGGCCCGGCGGATGAGAATCTGGTTGGCGGCCCACAAGAGGAAAGACGAGGATACGTGCCGACTGACAAACTTGGAATTGGTTTCCTTATAGGTACGCAGGGCGGGCCCGACGGCCCAGTTAAAGCTCGTTCAGGACAAAATCTTGTGTTCACGAAGGAAGTAACAGGATTAACTGGTCAGCCTGACTATTCCGGCATTCGGTTATTAAAGTATCACCCGACCATAAACATGCCGGGCTCAAACGCCAATCACCTGATGTTATTCCGTTATGCCGATGCATTATTGATGAAAGCCGAAGCAATCTTTAGAAAGGGAAGCGCAACTGATGCCCTCATCCTGGTCAACCAGCTTAGAACGATCCGTGATGCGACACCATTGGCTACGCTGACGGCCGAGGATCTCCTTGACGAACGTGGTCGTGAACTTTACATCGAGGCATGGCGAAGAAATGACATGGTGAGATTTGGAAAATTTGCATCTGATTTTGCCTTTGTGGAGAACACCAGTGCCGACCGCAATATATTCCCGATTCCTGACGTAGCTCTTGGTTCCAACCCTAACCTGAAACAGAATCCTGGTTATTGAGGTTTTATTTTAATAGTCTTCAAGAAGGCCCGTATTTACGTGCCTTCTTTTTTATTTTTGCGATCCTTTGTCAGATTTTTCATGCGCAGCAGTATATTTTGTCTATTAGCTATTTTTGCCTGCTGTTCCAAACCAGAAAATAGCGATGAGTCAAAGTCCAGGAACACGCTTTTCCAGAAACTCACATCAGACGCTACGGGAATCTCATTCATCAACGACTTAAAAGAGAAGGAAGACTTCGACGTTTTTCGCTATCGCAACTATTATAATGGTGGAGGAGTAGGATTAGCCGATTTCAATAACGATGGATTGGCGGATGTCTACCTGACCTCAAACATGGGCGACAACAAGCTTTATCTAAATAAAGGAAACTGGAAGTTTGAGGACATCACTGATAAGGCGGGCGTCAAGGGACAAAAAACCTGGTCTACGGGAGTCAGCATTGCAGATGTGAACGGCGATGGCCTGCTCGATATCTACGTCTGCAATGCCGGAGACGTGAAGGGTGGAAACCGCGAGAACGAACTTTTCATTAACAATGGAGACCTGACCTTCACTGATCGGGCCGAAGAGTACGGGTTGGCGGACAAAGGCTTCAGCACGCACGCCGCGTTCTTTGATTTTGACAAGGACGGTGACCTCGATTGTTACGTGCTGAATAACTCTTATCGCCCGGTCTCATCGCTCGGCTACCGAAACCTTCGTCATGAACGTGATCAGTTCGGCGGCCATAAGTTGTACATCAACGAGAAGGGCCACTTCCGGGATATCAGCAAAGAGGCAGGCATTTATGGAAGCGTTATTGGTTTCGGCCTGGGCGTGACGGTGGGCGATGTTAATCAGGATCACTGGCCCGACCTTTATATCTCAAATGACTTTTATGAAAGGGATTATCTGTATATAAATAATCGGAAGGGTGGGTTCGATGAAAAACTGGAGTCATACATGAGTCACATCAGTATGTTTTCGATGGGAGCAGACCTTGCGGACCTTACAAATGATGGATATCCTGAAATATTTTCCACCGACATGTTGCCGGAAGACGACTACCGCCTGAAGACGCTGGTCGCTTTTGAAACCTACGATACGTATAAGCTGCGTCTGCAGAACGGATATTATCATCAATACATGCGCAACATGCTACAGTTGAATAACGGTGATGGTACATTCAGTGAAGTCGGTTTGCTGGCCGGCGTCGCAGCGACCGATTGGAGCTGGGGCGCTTTGATTGCCGATTTTAACAATGACCAATACAAAGAAATCTTTGTCAGCAATGGAATCTATAAAGACGTAATCGATCAGGACTTTGTAGAATACCTGGGAAGCAGTGAACAAATAAAGTCTGCGCTCCACGGCAAGAAGGTGGATTTTCAGCGCTTCGTCGAAAAGATGCCTTCAACAAAGATAAGCAACTTCCTTTTTGAACGACAGAGTCATTTGACCTACAAGAATGTGGCGTATGAATGGGGACTGGCTGAACCCGGTTTCTCCAACGGCGCGGCTTACGGAGATTTAGACAATGATGGGGATCTTGATCTCATAGTCAATAATGTCAACATGGAAGTTTCCGTTTACAAGAATCAAACCAGTGAAAACCTGCGTTCAAATTATATCGGATTTACATTCAAGGGCAAGGATAAAAACGTTTTCGGCCTGGGCGCAGAAGTGAGTGTGTATGTAAAGGATCAGATTCTTGCTTACTATCATATGCCCATACGCGGATTTCAATCAAGCATGGACTACAAAATGATTGTCGGTCTTGGCAAAAATCAAATAGCGGACAGCATCGTTGTCAGGTGGCCGGATCAAAGCACGCAATGGCTGCATGACGTCAAAGCTAACCAGGTATTGTCAATGTCAATGGATAGCGCAAAAATTACCGGGCAAAAATCGCGGAAAATTGAGCCACTTATGAATGAAGTCAGGAGCGACAGCATCCACCATAGTGAAAATGCACATAACGATTTTGACGCTCATCGTTTACTTTATCATATGCTGTCTACACAAGGACCCGCATTTGCAAAGAGTGACCTGAACAAAGATGGGCTTGATGATCTTTTCGTCGGTGGTTCCATTGGCTCGCCGGCCAAACTCTATCTGGCAAAGCCGAGTCAGCGTTTTGAAAAGGCTTCTGAATCGTTTGACAAGGAAATCTCAACCGAAGATGTTGACGCATTGTTCTTTGATGCCGACAAGGATGGTGATGATGATCTGTTTGTGGTGACCGGCGGGCTGGAAACGCCTTTGCAATCGCCCGCCAGCGCAGATCGCTTTTTTGAGAATAAAGGTTTAAAAAATGGTGTGCCGGTGTACGAAAACTCGCCTGATCGCATTCCTGCACTGTATCAAAGTGGCAGTTGCGTACGAGCAAAAGATTTCGATAAGGACGGTGATCTTGATCTGTTTGTGGGAACGCGCGTGAATCCCTCATATTATGGAACGCCATGTGATCAGTATTTGCTGGTGAATGATGGTAAAGGAAACTTCAAGAATTTAACAGCTACCATAGCGCCGGAGTTTAATAAAATGGGAATGGTTACCGATGCGGCATGGTTCGATTATGACGCGAACGGCTTCCCTGATCTGCTGATTGTTGGAGAATGGATGCCTGTTACGGTCTTTCTAAATGATGGAAAGAAATTGGTCAGGAAGTACAACGTAACCGGCGCGGTTCGAAGTGATGGATGGTGGAATTGTATCAAGTCCGGTGACCTGGATGGAGACGGCGATATCGATTTTGTTTTAGGCAATTTGGGTTTGAACTCCAAGTTCAAACCCACGCAGGAACATCCGGTGTCCTTACTGGTAAATGACTTTGACAGGAACGGATCCACCGAGCCTATCTTCGCATTTGAGCGCAAAGGTTCATTGTATCCCTTCGCGTTGCGTCAGGACTTGATTAAGCAGATGAGTTCTATCAAGAGGAAATTTCTTTATTATAAAGACTACGCGAATAAGTCGCTGCCGGATATTTTCGATGCCGACCTGTTGCAGAAAGCAACCAAGCTTTCATTTCATGAAGGTCGTACCTCATTGCTGATCAACAAAGGTGCTTCCGGCTTTGAGCTAAGACCGCTGCCTGTCGAAGCCCAGTTCTCTCCGGTCTATGGCATAGAACTTTTTGATATTGATGGCGATGGTGACGACGATATTTTCCTTGGCGGAAATCTGTTTTCAGTGAAGCCGGAAATCGGCCGATATGATGCATTGACCGGGCTTGTTTTAAGGAATCAGGGAAGCAACAATTTTATCGCGATGAGCAGTCATGAATCTGGAATTAAAGTGCAAGGTGAAGTACGGCACATCGCAATACTCAAAGGCAGGAAAAAGAGTACAGTCGCATTTGTCCGCAATAACGATTCGATGGTTTTTTATCAACGTCTCAAATGAAGGCGCCCTATACTTATGCATTTGCCTGGTTCGCGCTTACATTGATGTTGTCGTCACGATGCGCAAACGATAATAAGCGCTTCCGGCTTGTTCCTTCATCTGAATCGGGTGTCACGTTTAGTAACAT
>JANNPM010000436.1:0-5830 GCA_031400145.1 Chryseolinea sp.
CTAAAGATTAGCAATAATGGAATTTGATGGGACCGACAAAACTAAACAGCGTCTGAAAGACTTGTAAATGTGAAGTCCCGGATTCTCATGACCGGCAGTAGGAAACTTGTTCCACCTCCGCCACCACTACCGCCGGAAACATCAACGCGAGTTTGTTTTCCGAGGGTTTCCAGGTTGTTTAGCATGATCACAGGACTTTCATTAAATCTGAAATTCTTAATTGGATGTTTGATCTTGCCGTTTTCAATAAAGAACGTGGCATCGCGTGTCAGTCCGGTATAAAGTTGCGTCTGTGGGTCAACGGCACGGATATACCAAAACCGTGTTACCAGTATTCCCCTCTTGGTATCTTTAATTAAATCCTCCTGAGAAACATCTCCACCTTCCAAGATAGCATTTCCAGGAAACGGAACGGGTTCAACATTTTTTTGAGCGGCCCAATAGCGGTCATAGAAAAGGTTGGCCACAACACCATTCTTAATGATGTCCATTTTCTTTCGCGCCTGGCCGCCGCCTGTCCAGGGTGCGGCGGGAACTTCAGGATGTGATGGGTCCGTTATAAGCGTAATGCGCTCGTCAACGATTTTCTCCCCGAGTTTTGTGCCGCCGCCTTTTTTTGACATAAAGCTTCTGCCTTCATCGGCCGTACGTGCATTCATAGCAAACAACATATTACGGATAAGTTCTGCAGAGGCTGCGGGTTCCAGGATCACCGTATATTTGCCTGGCTCAATGGCCTTGGCATTTCTTGATTGCAACGCTTTGTCGATGGCAATGGCTGACGCCTCCGCCGTGTTGAGCATCTTTATATCGTTAAAATTTCTCGTTACCCATCCCGAGCCGGTGCCGTCACTGGACCGCATTGTTACAGTAAAGTCAACTCCGGTAGATTGATTATAGGCAAACAATCCTTTCGAATTCATCATTGCAGCAAAGCTGCTGGAATCCTCAAGGTATCCAGCCGCTGTCACGTCTTTTGCGATGGCCGGATTAATACTGTCAGCGGCTGCCTGTGCTCTGTAATCGGGTGTGATTTTGGCCGTTGCTTCGACGTACGTTTTGGACGGACTGTAAGTTTGTTGTGGAAGGGGTCCTACAAACTCAGGATTTTCAGGTGCAAGCTGTGCGAGCGCTTCAGCCGTTCTCACGACTTTCTCCAAAGAAGCATCATCAAACTCATTGACAGTTGCCACACCCGATTTCCTGCCAAAGTTTGACTGGACGATGAGCGTAACATCGCTATTTTCGCCTGCTGTAGAAACACTGTTGCGTGCATAGCGTATATTCCCACCGTTGATGCCATTGAGATTTACCTCGCAGCCATCTGACTTGGAAAACGCAAGGACTTTCTGCAGTATTTTTTTTGATTCTTCAGAAGAAAATATAGCCATAGAGAGAATGTTTAGTGTAAAATAAATGAATCTTCAGTAGCAAGATTTGAATTCATGAACCATTACAAGGTTCTGCCCGTATTAATCACATTAACGCCATTAAAACGGGAGGTTGCCGATCCATGAGATACAGCATTGGATTGCGGCGGTTGCCCCTTCCCGTCATTGAACGCGCCATTTAAGCGGTAATCCCGTTCATCGCAGACCTGTGCACAGGAATTCCAGAATTCGATGGTATTGGATTGATATGCGACATCCTTCAGCATACCGGCAATCTTTCCGTTCTTGATTTCAAAGAAGAGGACCCCACCAAATTGAAAATTATAACGCTGCTGGTCAATTGAGAAAGAACCATCTTTGACGATATAAATTCCTTTTTCAACACCGCTGATCATCTGGTCAGGCGTAAGCTGCTGTATTCCGGGAGAGAGAGATACATTGGGCATGCGCTGGAACTGAACATCACGCCAGCTCTGTGAATAGCAGCATCCATGTGATTCATTTTGACCGAGGATATGCACCTGGTCGCGTATCCCCTGATAATTTACCAGTACGCCGTCTTTTACAAGATCCCATTGCTTGCACTTCACCCCTTCGTCATCGTACCCGACAGCACCGAGAGAGCCCGGCTGAAGCTTATCGGCGACGAAGTTCACGACTTTGCTGCCGTACTGAAATGATTTGGATTTAAGCTTGTCCAAAGTTGCAAAGCTCGTGCCGGCATAATTCGCCTCATATCCGAGAACACGGTCGAGTTCCGTCGGATGGCCGACAGATTCATGGATCGTCAACCACAGGTGTGAAGGTTCAAGAACGAGGTCATACTTGCCGGGGTCCACGGATTTTGCAGCGATCATTTCCTTGACCTGCTCGGCAGCCATAACGGCGTCCTCCACGATATCATAAGAGTTTTTGTAAAATATGGTACCACCAGGCCCTTTGACTTTGTCCTCCGGCTTTCCATCTAGATATTCGTAACCCATGCCAACGGGCGCGCTGAATGCCGAACGATTTTTAAATTGACCGGATTGCTTGTCAATCATGGTTACTGAAAAGTTCGGCCAGGTGCGGTGAATGTCCTGATCGATATATGATCCCTCTGTTGACGCAAAGTATTTCTGTTCGTTCACCAGAAAGATTATACTATTGATAAAGCTTGCTCCCTTTTCCATTGCCTTGGCGTTGGCATTCAACAGGAGATCGACTTTCTCTTTGATTGGGACCTCAAACCCATTCTTGGTGAAGGATGTTTTCCAGGACACCTCGCCATAGGCTTGGGCGGGTGCAAGCTTAACCGGCTCCTTCTGAAATTTCGAATTCGCCTTGGCGATCAGGACTGCACGCTCGGCAGCCTTCTTGATACCGTCCGGCGTGACCTCATTTGTGGATGCGAACCCCCACGTTCCATTGGCAATCACTCTAATTCCGACACCGTATGATTCCGTGTTTCTTACATCCTGGACCTTGTTCTCCCGGGTGACAACGAATTGATTCAAGTACCTTCCAATCCGCACGTCCGCATAACCAGCGGCGTTTGACTTCGCTGTATTGAGCGCGATATCTGCGAGCCTTTTCTTTTCGGCAACATCCAGTCCGGGAGTCAGCAGCGCCTCAGGAGGTATGCTGTTTCCGAAACCATGCAGCGGTAACATCATGGCACCTGCGCTAATTCCAACCTGTAAAAAATCTCTTCTTCTCATTTAGGGTATGTTTTAGAGCGTTCTGCCCGTATTGATCACATTAATGCCATTAAAACGGGTTGTGGAGCTTCCGTGAGAGACCGCGCTTACCTGTGATGGCTGACCCTTTCCATCGAAAAAAGATCCAAACAGCCTATAATCCCTTTCATCACAGATTTTTGCACAGCTGTTCCAGAATTCCTGGGTATTTGATTGGTAGGCCACATCGTTCAGCATGCCAGCGATGGCACCGTTCTTGATCTCATAAAATACAGTACCGCCAAACTGGAAATTGTACCGCTGCTGGTCGATAGAATAAGACCCTCGACCTGCAATAAAAATTCCCTTTTCTACATCACGGATCATTTGGTCGCACGAATACGGCTCATTACCAGGCGCAAGAGAAACATTCGGCATCCTTTGGAACTGTACATCGTTCCAGCTTTGTGCATAACAGCAGCCGTGTGACTCCTGCTGACCGAGGATATGCACCTGGTCGCGTGTAGCCTGATAGTTGACCAGAACGCCGTCCTTGATCAAATCCCACTGCTTGCATTTAACACCTTCATCGTCGTATCCCACCGCGCCCAGAGACCCTGGCTGAACCTTGTCACCGAAAATGTTTACCAGTTTGCTGCCGTAATGGAAATCTCCGGCCTTCCACTTGTCCAATGTGGCGAAACTAGTGCCGGCATAGTTCGCTTCGTAGCCAAGTACCCGATCCAGTTCTAACGGATGCCCTACCGACTCGTGGATAGTCAGGCCGAGGTGATTTGGCTCCAGCACTAGATCGTACTTGCCAGCCTCGACGGACTTTGCCGTGAGCATCTCCTTTGATTGTTTGGCAGCGAGAGTGGCGTCTTCTACCATATCATAACTATTTCGATAGAATACAATGCCTGCTGGTCCCTGTAATTTATCTTCGTCTTTAGGGATCATGTATTCATAACCCATTCCCATTGGTGCACTCAGGGCCTGACGCGTCTTGAATTGCCCTGCAGACTTGTCGATCGCGGTGATCGTAAACGTTGGCCAGATCCGGTGTATGTCCTGGTCGATATACGAGCCTTCGGTGGAGGCAAAATATTTTTGTTCGTTCACCTGGAATAAATTTGATGCCGCGAACGACGCACCGTTCTCCAATGCTGCCGCATTGCTTCTGAGCAGCAGATCTGTTTTTTCAGCAACGCCAACCTCAAATGAATTCTTTTGTATCGGTGTTTTCCACGACACCTCGCCGTGCCCTTTCGAAGGAGCCAGCCTCACAGGCTCCTTTTGAAATTTGGAATTTGCCCTGGCAATGGCAACGGCCTGCTGAGTGGCTTTTTTTATGCCGTCTGCCGATACTGTGTTCGTAGCTGCAAATCCCCACGTTCCATTGGCAATAACCCTGATGCCTGCACCGAATGATTCCGAACTGACTATAGTTTGAACTTTGCTTTCGCGCGTTGTAATGAACTGATTTAGGTAACGACCGATTCGGATGTCTGCATAGGTGGCACCCAATGATTTCGCGCTGTTAAGTGCCACATTGGCAAGCTGCATTTTCGCTCCAACATCAAGAGGCGAATCGAGCAATGCCTCAACTGGAACCGGACGGCCTTGTATTGGGACTGGCAACACCATCGATCCTACGCCGATACCCGCGAGTTGAACGAAATCTCTTCTTTTCAAATTGTTTAAGTTTTAGCCTGAGTACATATTTAGTTTGAAAATAGTAAAGAAATGGAAAAGGATATCCGAAAAGATACCCCCGAGAAAATACATTATATGAATGGTAGGGGCGACCCGGAGTGGCTACTACTTTGATAGCTGACTGAAATCGAATGAACTCTCCAAAAACTTTGTTGTAAACTTCCCCGAGCGGAACGTCACGTTGTCCATCAGACAGATGTGGAAGGGAATAGTCGTCTTTATACCTTCGATAACAAACTCCTGCAGGGCGCGTTTCATTCGTGTTATCACTTCCTCCCTTGATTGACCGGTGGTGATCAGTTTTGCGATCATAGAGTCATAGTTGGGCGGGATCGTATAACCGGCATACACATGACTATCAATACGCACGCCATGGCCACCGGGCATGTGCAGATTAGTGATCTTCCCTGGTGAAGGTCGAAATCCGTTGGCTGGATCCTCGGCATTAATGCGGCACTCCATCGCGAACATTTTTGGAAAATAATTGGTGCCAGAAATGGGTACACCCGCCGCGACTTTGATCTGTTCCTTGATCAGATCGTAGTCAGTTACCTCCTCCGTGATTGGATGCTCGACCTGTATGCGCGTATTCATCTCCATGAAGTAAAACTTTCCGTGCTTATCGACAAGGAATTCTATCGTGCCAGCACCTTCATAATTTATTGCCTTGGCGCCGTTCACCGCCGCGTCTCCCATTCTTTCCCGAAGCTCCTGGTTCAGCACTGGGGAGGGAGTTTCCTCGACAAGCTTCTGGTGCCGTCGCTGGATTGAGCAGTCTCGTTCTGACAAGTGACAGACCTTACCATACTGGTCGCCCATGACCTGAATTTCTATATGACGCGGTTCCTCAACAAATTTCTCAAGGTACAGGCCATCGTTGCCAAAAGACGCGCTTGCTTCGCGCTTAGCGTCGTCCCAGGCTTTCTTGAACTCAGACTCCTGAGCAATGATTCGCATACCTTTGCCGCCACCGCCGGCGGCCCAACAATCGGGCATGCAGGACATGATTACCAACGTGCTCGTGCCGATGGAGGAAGTCGCCGAGTTCCGCGCGGGCGAAAAGAA
>JANNPM010000453.1:0-7643 GCA_031400145.1 Chryseolinea sp.
GCCTTTTTTGATTATGACCACGATGGCGATCTGGACATGTTCATGCTCAATCATTCGCTACATGAACAGGGGACTTTTGGAACATCAACACTTCGAAAAAAGGCGCATACACTTGCGGGCGACAAATTACTTCGAAACGACAACGGCCATTTCGTGGACGTTACTACGGAATCAGGCATATACAGCAGTGTGATTGGTTATGGACTCGGCGTAGTTATTAGTGACGTAAATCTGGACGGGTGGCTTGATATTTATGTGGGCAACGATTTTCATGAGAATGATTACCTATACATCAATAAGAAAAACGGCACATTCCTTGAATCCCTGGAAAGTGAAATGATGCATACAAGCCGGTTCACGATGGGAGTGGATTTCGGCGATGTCAACAATGACGCATTTCCGGATCTGATTGCAATGGACATGCTGCCCAACGATCCCCAGATTTTGAAGTCGTCTGCCGCGGAAGATCCATATGATATTTATACATATAAATTAGATTTTGGTTACAACCACCAGTTCGCAAGAAATATGCTGCAAATCAATAATCGGAACAGCACATTCAGCGACGTCGCACTGCAAGCTGGTGTGTCAGCCACAGATTGGAGTTGGTCAGCATTACTTTGCGACTTTGATCTCGACGGTTTTAAAGATATCATGATTGCGAACGGCATTCCCCGACGGCCCAACGATCTTGACTATATCAATTTCATAAGCGCGGATTCCATCAAAAATCGACTTGAAGGAAAAATCTCGAAAGAAGATCTTGCTTTTATAGATAAAATGCCCAGGATCAAGATCTCTAATTATCTTTTCAATAATAATCATGACCTGACATTTACGAACCGATCGTCTGAGTGGGGACTGGACAGAAAATCATATTCAAATGGTGCTTCATACGGTGATCTTGATAATGATGGTGATCTTGATATGGTGGTTAATAATATTGAAGATGAAGCTTTTATTTATGAAAACAAGACCCTTGACAAGGGTCGTTCTTCGAATGATAAACATTATTTGCAAATAGCACTTCAGGGATCACAGGGTAACCCTTTTGGAATTGGCACAAAAATCTTTCTTTATGACACCGGCTCGGTTCAGATGCAGGAATGCATCCCTACGCGAGGCTTTCAAAGTGCTGTCGATTACATACTCACGTTCGGTGTTTCATCGAACTCTGTAGATTCTCTTCTCATTGTATGGAATAATGGCATGAGCGAAATACTTACAGACGTTGCGCCGGATAGGCGTATCGTAATGAACCAGAAAAATGCTGTGAAAAAATTTGACTATGGAACACTCCAACCTCAGAATCACCTCTTCAAAATGACTGACAACTTTCAGATACCCTACAAGCACCGGGAGAATCATTTTGTGGAATTTACGCGCGAACAACTTATACCGCACATGATGGCATATGAGGGACCGGCGGCGGCTGTCGCCGATATTAACAATGACGGACTGGAGGACATCTTTCTGGGAGGTGGCAAGTGGCAGGAAGGTGCTTTGTATTTGCAGAATGCTTCAGGTACATTTACGCGTTCCGCGCAACCGGAGATAAGCCGCGACAGTACTTGTGAAGATGTCGATGCTGTACTCTTTGATGCTGACAATGATCATGACATTGACCTGTTTGTGCTAAGCGGAGGAAACGAATTTTATGGAAAATCCCATTTCAGAAATCCCCGGTTGTACGTTAACGATGGACGCGGAAATTTCAGTCGCTCCAAACAACTTGACGATATTTATCTCACCGGTGCAACTGTGGCCGTAAGCGACATCGATCATGACGGTGACAAAGATCTGTTTATCGGAGGTCGTTCGATACCTTTTAATTACGGAATGAAACCCGACAGCTATCTTTTAATGAATGATGGAAAGGGCAGCTTTACGGATGTAACGAAGGACAAGGCCCCAGATCTAATTAGATTCGGCTTTGTCAAGCAGGCCATATGGACTGACATAGACAACGACCAGGACGAAGATCTCGTGATCGCTGCAGAGTGGAGTCCCATAACAATCTTCATAAATAACGAAGGCAAGCTAACACGGATGCCGATAGAAGATTCGGGCCTGGAAAAATCAAATGGCTGGTGGAATGATGTTGTGGCATTTGATGCAAACAACGACGGAGACATGGACCTTATCGCCGGCAACCTGGGCTTAAACTCAAAGCTGAAGGCGTCAATAGCTGAACCTGTCAGAATGTTTGCCGGTGACTTCGATAAGAACGACAGCACCGACCAAATACTTACTCATTTCATGAAAGGAAAGGAATACCCTTTCCATACCCGCGACGAGATGGTGAAGCAGATGCCTATATTGAAAAAGCGTTATCTTTCTTATCACAAATTTTCAAAGGCTACCTTCCGTGACATCTTGAGTGAAACGGATCTCAAGAATACACAACAACATGTGTCGTATACTTTTGAAACGTCTTTCATTGAGAATCTCGGAGGTGGCAAATTCAGGATCCATCCGCTGCCGGCAGCAGCACAGGTATCTACTGTGAATGCAATCCTCACCGGCGATTTCGACAACGACCAAAAACAGGATATCATCGTAGCGGGCAATTTTTATCCCGTCAATATCCAGATGGGCCGGTACGATGCCAGCTATGGTTTGCTTCTGACTGGTAACGGTCATCATTCATTTACCCCTGTTTTGCCTGCTGATTCGGGCCTGTCTCTGAAAGGCCAGACCCGGAAATTCCGATCGATAAAGGTCGGCAACATGACCTACTACCTGGCCATCCGCAATAATGACACCGTAGTGCCATTTCAACTTCTATCAGCGCCGATCCACCATCCACCAAATCACTAAATCCCTCATCTCCAAATCATCCAATAACCCTGCAACCCTTTTCTTTATACCTTGTCTTTAGCAACGAAGTGCTGAATTTGGCTTGGATCAGGAGGTCATCAATATACACGAAGCACTGATCGCCCGCTGCAAATCGGGAGATCAGGCTGCGCACCATAAGCTTTATAAGCTGTACGCGAAAGCTATGTATAATGTTGGCTACCGGATTACGCGTAGCGAGGAAGAGGCACAGGACGTTCTGCAAGAGGCTTTCATCAGCGCATTCAGAAATCTGGATCGATATAGAGGTGAATCCACTTTTGGTGCATGGCTGAAGCGTATTGTTGTAAACAAAGCGATCAATGTCCTCCATAAGAAAAAGATGGAGCCTATTCCAGAGCACCATGCCTGGGATGTTGCTGAGGAAGACGTGGTAACAGATTATAAGGAGCAACTTACCATTGAGCGGGTTAAGCGCGGTATTGAACAATTGCCGGATGGATATAGGAGTGTCCTTTCGTTATATTTATTGGAAGGTTATGATCATCAGGAAATAGCAGAGATCATGGGCATCACGGAGTCAACGTCAAAGTCGCAACTGAACAGGGCTAAGAGTAAGTTGAGGGAGATCCTAAAAAAGTAACGGACGCATTTTGAAGTAACGAAAGAATTAAAAAGTTGAAGCGATATGAGAGATCCACTGGAAGAGTTTGTGCAGAACAATCGTGAGGGTTTTGATGACAAAGAAGTGCCCACTTCCGCATGGAAAAATATTGAAAGATCCCTTGGCTTTAATCAGCCCGGCATATGGAATTCGGTCACCTTATGGCGGGCTGCCGCCATTATTTTCATGGCTGTCAGTGGCTACCTATTGCTATCAGACAAACAAGCAAGCGCTGTAAATGTTGACGCCTCGGAAATGGCATCGAATGAATTCAGCGACACGGAAAAGTTCTACTTTAAGCAGATATCGGAAAAGGTAGCGATGATTGGAGAGTTTAAAAGAAGCGAAGGGCTTAATGGATTTACGCAAGACTTTCAACAACTCGACGCAATGTATCTGGTATTGAAGGAGGAGATGAAATTAAGTCCCAGTCAGAAAGTAAAAGATGCGCTCGTACTAAATCTGTTAATTAGAATCGACCTGCTGAACCAGCAGCTGCACCACCTTGAAAAAGCTCAGGGCGAATACAGGAAAAAAGCATCCTGACCGTCGGTTAAATAGTTCGTTCAAGTGTTCAGCACCGACGCGAGGTCCTTTACACCCATGATGACGTGCCAACTTAAGGCAGCGGAGATCTTAACTTTCCGTCTACCACCAAACCATTTTACCCGTATCCGGGTTTAGTAAATAAACAAAGTATGACGCGTTTAATCATCTTTGCACTCTGGTTCTGCTTTTCGTGCGGCAATAGTGCAGTAAGTCAGGAAAATAGAAAAGATTCAAAAGTTATGACAGATCAAGTAAATGGCGAAGGCCTGCAGTTGGCCACGTTTGGCAATGGATGTTTCTGGTGTACAGAAGCTATCTTTCAAAATATCGACGGTGTAATCAAGGTTGAATCAGGGTATTCCGGTGGCAAAGTAAAAGATCCGACGTATAAAGAAGTTTGTAGTGGTCTCACCGGGCATGCTGAGGTGATACAACTCACTTATGACCCGAAAAAAGTTACATTCGAAGAATTACTTGAAGTTTTCTGGGAGACGCATGACCCTACCACTTTAAACCGCCAGGGCAATGATGAAGGGACGCAATACAGGTCCGTTGTATTTTACCACAATGAGGGGCAACAGCAGTTAGCGGAGACTTACAAGAAGAAACTTGATGATTCAGGTGCGTTTGAAGACCCAATCGTTACGGAAATAACGCCTGCTCCAAAATTTTATAAGGCTGAAGACTACCATCAGAATTATTATAACCTGAACGGAAACGCTCCATACTGCTCGCTTATTATACGCCCCAAGCTGGAAAAGTTCAAGAAAGTTTTCGCTGAAAAGCTGAAAAATTAGTCATTTTTTTTCCTACTGATGAAACTTAGAAGGGATGTCCTCGTTACATTAAAGTGAGCAGAGTAATTCTTCTCATAGGTTTAGGTTTAGGTAAACAAAAAGGTCCAGAGACGCTGGACCTTTTTGCATTTCACAGCTTCATGCTACGGCGACTGAACGAGGCAGGATAGCCACAAATCAAACCTCTAATAGTTCTGATAAAACCCTCTAAGGGAAGGAATAAGCTGATTATAGATGGGCTTTGTGAATTCCAGGAAAAGGTCCTGCGGGTTAGGAGGCTGCTGCTCACGCTGCTTGCATAGCCTAAGCTGTTGATCTGAAAGCGCACGCTCATCGCCATTATAACGGGCCCATTGACTTACCCACACGTACTCACCATTAAATTTCCGGTGCGCCAATACGCCGTTTGTCCTGGCATCCACAACCAGCATACTTAATAAGCCCTGGCTCGAAAGCTCTTTGCGATAAGTAGTGAGCTTTGCCTTCACGGTGTTGTATACCGGAATAGTTTTTCCGTTGACCTTCGCCTCACCGACTTTCACGCTATCCTTGCTAAATGTTTCTTCTTTCTCACGCATCGACGAGTTGCCGACAGTAAAATCATCAAATTGAATCCTGACGATCTGATCCGCATCAATTAGGTTTACAATCTTCGCTTCCTCCGGTGTATAGAACTTAATGAATGTTCCCTCGGTATAGTTTGACCGGAGATACCCTTCTACCTGGTCCTGGAAAAAACCACCACTCAGGTTATATCTTGGCGGCACAGGTATCTGCTCAACGATAACCTTCAGTGTAGCAACGATCCTTGCTTTATCAAGATACTCTACAACATCTTTATAACCCGGGACAAAGGTCTGCGCATCTTTGAAATTAAAGTAAGCCCGTTTTGCTTCATTTCTGTTTCCTTTCATAAGTGCATCTATGCCGGCTTTATAACTCTCATCTGCCGCTTTCTCTTTCAAGGGACCGATCTCTGAGTAATAATTTTTCGGGGCAGGCACTATCTTCTTACAGCCGGGACATTGCCTGATCATTTCATAGAGCGAATTGATTTGATTATAGGATTCGATCGCATTCTTCCACTTAAAGGCAGAATTGGATGCTATCTGATTTGTAGCTTCATTCTCATAATATTCCACTGCGAGAGGATATGCGTTTCGCAATGCCTCTTGTGACTTGTTGTGATCCGGATTCTGTCGAAGCCGTGATACTGACTTAAGAACAGCTTCGTAGTAGTCGCCCCGTTCGTATGCCTTCTTTCCAGAACCGCAGGCAAACATCACAATTGTCAAAAAAGTAGTCACTAACTGTCCTGGTTTCATAAAAATTATGAGTAATCCAAAAAATAAGGAAAATCAAAAAGTCGCAGATGCAAGATAAAGGGTCCTAGCCAAAAAATACTTGTAAATAATGGCATTTTCGGTATGTGAACGCCTTTGGCGAGATTGGGTGGATTAACCGGCTGGCTGAAACAAATTCGGAGGAAGCTGCTGCACCTCACTTATGGCTGAAAGTCCGTTATGGCTGAGACGTTTTTGAAACGCAGTTTAGAAGCGTGACAAACCAATGACGGAACGCTGACCTTTACTGGTGCCAGGTTAAAACACACTCCTCTGCACGATACTCCATTTCCAAAATCTTTACATTCTCAGACGGTGCTGGTTCAGGCTCGTAAAACGGATCGAACTTGGCGAGTGCGGCAAAATAACTGTTTGCCTCCTTCGTCAGTGTCTTGCTAGTACCATTGACATCAACATTCTCAACATGATAGTCTAGACCGTGAAAGACAACCCTGAGTCTGTTAACACTGGTTTTATATGTCCCCTCCGTAGCAGCCAGCGTTACGCGCCTATGGTAGGCTGACTGCGTTATAAGCCGCCTTGCAAACTCACCTTTCTGATATTTAAATGTGGAACCGTCGTCATCATAATACAGGAACGATCCATCCTGACCCGTGTACACTTGCAGAATTAACAACTCCTGCTTTTGGGTTGTGCTGGATATCGTGGACTGCATCGGGATCAGCGCACCTGCCTTTACGAAAACCGGCAACTTTCTTACCGGGCAGTCAAGAATATATTCTGCGTTCCCCGAATAGCGTTGACCATCGTATAAATAATACCATTCGCCTTCTGGCAAATAAATGCGTACGAAATCCTTGTCGCTTTCAACAGGCGCTACAAGAAAATAAGGACCAAATAAATACTGATTTTGGAATTGCCCGTCATAGATTTTGTAATTGTGCGCATAGTCGATGGCAAGAGAACGCTGCAGGGGCAGGCCGGTCTCACTTGCATCGTAGAATAATGAATAAATGTATGGAAGAAGCTGATATCTGAATTTGATGTAATTCCTGGAGATCTGTTCAACCTCTTCTCCGTAAGCCCACGGTTCTGAATCGCGCGTATTGATCATCGAGTGACCACGGAAAAATGGCGAGAAGGCTCCGATGGACAACCATCGTGCGAATAATTTTGAGCTTGCTTCACCGACAAACCCGCCAATGTCATATCCCGCAAATGCTACGCCGCTCATACCCATACATGACACCATGCGAACTCCCAGCATCATGTGCTCATCGTACGCCACGTTATCGCCTGTCCAGACGGCTGCATATCGTTGTACACCCGCATAGCCCGACCGTGTCAGGTTGAACGGTCGTTTTCCATTTAGCAATGCCTTTGTTCCTTCATAAGTACTCCGCGCCATTTGATGGCCATATTTGTTTCTCCCGCGCCGCATCGTAGACTGGTTTCGTTCGATACTCAACACGATGTTCTCCGGCTAGATTTGACCCCTGGTGGCAATCTCGTTCTTTTCGTTCCTTAAGC
>JANNPM010000464.1:0-6079 GCA_031400145.1 Chryseolinea sp.
TTAAAGAATACTTATTGATAGCACTTTTGATGGGTAGCCTGATATATTCTTCAGTGGTGGCTAGGCTTCCGCCAATGATGACAAGCTCTGGGTTGAGTATGTTTATAAGCAGTGCAATGCCTTTACCCAGTTTTTCTCCGATTTGTGCAATAAGTTCTATCGCAAGAATATCATCATTTTGCGCGGCATAAATGATATTCTCAAGCGTAACATCTTCTGCTCTTTTACCATTTTTCATAACACTAGTGGAAGAGCCTTGCTGAATTTTTTGTTTGAATAGTTCCAGCAACGCCCATCCTGAGGCCTCTGTCTCCAGGCAACCTTTCTTACTGCAATGACAGATTATTTCATTTTGAAACAAGGGTATGTGCCCAAACTCACCTGCATAACCTGACTTACCATAATAGAGTTGACCGTTGATTATTATACCAATACCGATACCGTAATCGAGGTTAAGGAAAATAACGTTCTTTTCGTCTTTTATAACACCCGCGCAGAATTCGCCATACGCCATAGCCTTTGAGTCATTTTCTAAGAAAACTCTTATGCCGACCTGCGATTCAATTATTTTGCTCAGGGGGTCTTCATGAAAGTGAAAGAAGCTGTAACTATAACCTGTGGTATAGTTAATTCGTCCGGAAAGATTAATACCAATGCCCAGGATTTTTTCCTTCGGTATGGTGAGTTCATCAATAAAGTTTTTGATCAAACGGCAAAGCTCTTGTAAAGAAGCTTCACTGTTAATCAGGTTGTAGGGCTGGTTCTCCACCATAGTCACTACGTTTTTCTGAAAATCAGTTACTCCGATATTGATATGATTTTGTTTCACATCGATACCTAAGAAAAATCCGGAATCAGATGCAAGGCCGTAGACATTAGGCCGTCTTCCCCCGGTAGAGTCTACTTTGCCGTAATCTTTGACCATACCGTCTTCAATGAGGTCGTTGATTAAACTGGTTACTTTAGGAACACTCAAGTTCAGTTCTTTGCAAAGCTCACTGATGGTAGTCTTGCCAAGGTTAGCAAAGCATGCAAGCAATCTCCTTTTGATATTCAGGTTTTTATAAGCAACACCTGTTGGTGTATCACTGCTTAACTCTTGAAAGAATGTAGTCATACCAATGAAAGACAGAGTTTTGCGGCTAGTAATCTCTTAAAGGTATTGAAAAGGAGAGATTTGACTCTCAAACAAATTATTTCGAAAATCATCAACTTAATAATTAAATTTAAAAAGTTGGTTTTTTTTACATATAAATTTATTTACTTTGACAAGTTCTTTTTGAAGTTGATTATGGAATTATTTGAAACGAGAAAATATTTGCGTCCATTGAGCGATAAGGATAGGTTCATTATCAGAAGAGAACTCCTAATTTTTGCATTGTCACTTTCGCTCGTTGTTCAGGCAACCTCACAAACACTAAAAACAGATGTGCTTATCATTGGGGGTGGCGCAAGCGGCACGATGGCTGGCATACAGGCTGCCCGAATGGATGTTGAAGCTATAATCATTGAAGAAACACCGTGGTTAGGTGGCATGCTTACTGCGGCCGGGGTTTCAGCGATCGATGGAAATCATAACATGCCTTCTGGTTTATGGGGCGAGTTTAGAGCAAAACTTTACAACTATTATGGCGGACCTAAAGTTGTTGCCACAGGATGGGTAAGCAATACGTTGTTTGAGCCTGCTGCGGGTGATAAAATTCTGAAAGAACTGGCCTCCCATCAGCGGCTAAAAATTTATTATAATACAGTCTATCAAAAAGCAGAACGCACTCAAACCGGCTGGCTGGTAACAGTTTCTTCCGGCAAAAATAAAAAGCTGATTTCTACTCGTGTACTCATTGATGCCACTGAATTGGGTGATGTAGCAGCTGACTTAAATGCCCCATATACTACAGGCATGGATAGCCGTGACAAAACTGGGGAAGAATTCGCACCTCGTGCGCCCAACGACATTATACAAGATATGACGTATGTGGTCATTTTAGAAGACTATGGAAAAGGTGCAGACAAAACAATAGCAAAGCCTGAAGGCTATAACAAAGCTGATTTTGAATGCGCGTGCGAAGTTTCGAAATCAAAGGGTGCCCCGAGCAGTAATTGCCTTCAAATGATGGAGTATGGTAAATTGCCGAATAATAAATATATGATCAACTGGCCGAAGTGCGGCAATGATCATTATCTCAATCTTATTGATAAAAGCAAGGAGGAAAGAACGATCTTGTTGAAGCAGGCTAAACTTCATACTCTTCGTTTTGTTTATTATCTGCAAACCGAACTGGGTTTTAAAAACCTGGGCATTGCGGAAAATGAGTTTCCTACAAGCGATCATCTCCCGATGATTCCTTACCATCGTGAATCTCGGAGGATAAAGGGAATGGTGCAACTCACTGTAATGCATCTCGCTAAACCTTTTAATCAGCCCGAACCGTATTATCGCACCGGTATAGCCGTCGGTGATTATCCGATTGATCACCATCATGGCAAAAATACAGACGCACCTGCAATTGATTTTATCAATATTAAAGTGCCTTCTTACAATATACCGCTTGGTGTACTAATCCCCAAAGGAGTGAATGGGCTCATTGTAGCTGAAAAAAGCATCAGCGTTACAAATATTGTAAACGGCACAACACGCCTTCAACCAGTTGTTATGGGCATTGGTCAGGCCGCTGGAGCCTTGGCAGCTATTTGTGTAAAACATGCTATGCAGCCCAAAGATGTGAGCGTACGCGAGGTGCAAAATGCATTACTTCAAGAGAATTCATATTTAATGCCCTACCACGATGTAAAGCCTGCCGATCCGGGTTTTCAAGCTATTCAAAGAATAGGTGCTACGGGTATACTAAAGGGCACCGGCATTCCTTACAAGTGGGCCAATGAAACATGGTTTTATCCTGAATATCCGATAAGTGAATACGAGGCCGTTTCGGGTATGCTTACCTATTATCCGCAAATTAGAAATCTTCAGGGCTCAGGTGCCCGGCTTTCGATGGCGTTCTTTAATGAAATGTTAACCAACATTGATTCTTCATTTAACGAAACTAAACTGCGGCAGGGCTGGGAAAAGTTAAAGCTGCCGTCTGCTTTTTCATACGACCTTTTGCTCAACCGCAGAGCATTTGCTTTGCTGATTGATCATTTTATGAACCCGTTCGAAATACCCATTGATTATAATGGAAACATAAAATCCACATTGGCGGGTGGCATTTACAAGGAATGAATACAAAATCTGACAGATTATTAATTTGTCATAGTTCCGGATTTTTCAGGGACGTATATCCTTTACTCTTATATTCAGGAGTTGGATGATGCCAATGTTATTACAACGAAACCCATGTTGAACTAAATGTATACAAATGAAATTTTCATACACTCTGCTCCGCTCTGAGGATGTTAATCCGGAAGGACATCCTATCTGGTAAAAAACAAAAGGCATTTCAAAATAAGTAGTATGAAGATTAAATCAAACATAACAGCGATAAGATGTCATTAACCACATTGGATGTTACCATTATCGTTTTCTACTTATGTGGAATGCTTGCTGTTGGATTTTATATTTCACGAAAAGCAAAAAAAGATTTACAGACCTATTTTCTGGGAGGCAATAAATTACCCTGGTACTACCTTGGTGTGAGTAATGCATCAGGCATGTTTGATATTTCGGGTACTATGTGGACGGTAAGCATACTTTTTGTCTATGGATTAAAAAGTGCGTGGATACCATGGCTTTGGCCAGTCTGGAATCAGGTTTTCATTTTTGTTTATCTCGCCATCTGGATGCGCAGGTCAAATGTGCTTACTGGTGCAGAATGGATCACTTTTCGCTTTGGCGATGGTAAAGGCGCGCGGTTCTCGCACATTATCATCGTTATTTTTGCGGTCATCAGTGTGATCGGCTTCATTGCTTATTTTTTTGAAGGCATTGGAAAATTTTGTACTTCCATTCTTCCCTGGGATTTAGGTGTGCACACATATTACTTACACTTATCTTCCGAAAGGGTATATGCGCTGCTGATCTGCTCTCTCACCACTATCTATACCGTAAAGGGCGGTATGTATAGCGTAGTGGCCACGGAAGTGATTCAATTTTTTATTATGACCATCTCCTGCTTTGTGATCGGCTACATCGCGTACACAACAGTATCCGCAGATCAGATCACCGCAGCAATACCTTCGGGATGGAAAGATATTTTCTTTGGATGGAAGCTAAACTTGGACTGGAGTACAACCTCATTGCCAGCCGTGAATCAAAAAATAACAGAAGATGGTTTTGGACTTTTCGGCGTGTTTTTTATGATGATGCTTTTTAAAGGAGTCTTTGCCTCTGTTGCCGGACCCGTGCCCAGCTACGACATGCAACGCGTGTTATCGGCACGTAAACCCTCTGACGCTGCAAAGATGAGTTTTCTTACCATTGCAGTAATGTATATACCACGTTATTTGATGGTAGCGGCATTTGCAGTACTTGCTCTGGTGTACCTCACGCCGGAAATTGCCAAGATGGGTGCAAATATGGACTTTGAAAAAATTCTTCCACTGGCCATCTACCAATTTGTTCCCCCTGGTTTTCAGGGCTTGTTACTGGCGGGGTTACTGGCTGCCTTTATGGGTACGTTTTCTGCGTTCGTCAATGCTGCACCAGCCTATATTGTCAATGATATTTATAAGAAGTATATCAACCCCCATGCGTCTGATCAAAAATATATTCGTATCAGCGTGCTTTCATCCGTTGGGCTTGTTGGTATAGGAATAATTTTTGGATTCAATGCATCATCCCTCAATAAACTCACCCTATGGCTTACCTCTGCACTTTATGGAGGATATGTAGCCGCCAACATGTTGAAGTGGATATGGTGGCGCTTCAATGGTTACGGCTATTTCTATGGCATGCTTCTTGGCCTTGTTGCCTCAACCATTAAACTTTTTATGTTTCCGGAGATTGTTGACATCTATGTTTTCCCTGTCATTTTCTTTTTTTCATTAGTAGGATGTGTGGTGGGTGCCTATGCCAAGCCGTTAGAAAACAGAGAAGCGGTAAAGAATTTCTATAAACAAACCCGTCCATGGGGTTTTTGGGGCTCTATAAGAAATGAAGTAATGGCCGAAGATCCATCTTTTAAACCCAATTCAGATTTAAAAAGAGACCTGCTCAATATCCTTGCCGGCATTGTATGGCAGTTTGCGCAAGTCGTCATTCCCATCTATTTCATGATCAGGGAAAATTACACGATGATGGTTTGGATAATGATAGGTTTCTTAACTACTTGGTGGCTCAAAAAAAACTGGTGGGATAAGTTAAATGATGCAGATGAGGTGGTGCTTTTTTTGAGTAGCAAATCCGATAAATGAAAGCCAGTAAGATAGAAATCCTCATTCCACTTATCACTATATAGTATGACAGCCAAGCATATCATCGCGTTTAATAACAAAAAGATTAATGACAGATGAGGATAACAGGTACTTTTTTGGATGAGATATCGCATGATATACCCCACCAGAATTGGAGTAGAACCGAGTGGGATCAGGATTTCCTACACATGAAAGCCATCGGCATTGATACGGTCATTCTTATCCGCAGCGGTTATCGCAGATTTTTAGCTTACCCCTCCAAATACCTGAAAGAGAAACATAGATGCTACGTGCCTTCGGTAGATATGGTAAAATTATTTCTGGAGCTATCCGATAAATACAACATGAAATTTTATTTCGGGCTGTATGACAGCGGTCACTATTGGGATACCGGAAATCTTCAGCACGAACTCGATGCTAACCGTTATGTAATTGATGAGGCCTGGAATAAATATGGCGATCACAAGAGTTTTCAGGGATGGTACCTCAGCATGGAGATTAGCAGAAAGACGAAAGGTGCAATAAACGCTTTCCATACTTTAGGCAGTCAGTGCAAAGCGGTAAGCAACAACCTTCCCACATTAATATCCCCATGGATAGACGGAAGGAAAGCCGTGATGGCTTCAACTGCTCAATTGTCTAAAGAAGATTCGGTTTCCCTCCAGGAGCATGAAAAAGAATGGAGTGAAATTATGGATGGCATAAAGGGTGCCGTAGATGCCGTGGC
>JANNPM010000478.1:0-7023 GCA_031400145.1 Chryseolinea sp.
GTTGTTTTAAAGAGATTATCCGCTTTTACCTCCACAGTGTAGTAATTATTTAAAGGTAAACTCGGGCCTGATGGTCATCATCACATATGCCCATGTTGAGTAGCGATCCGCATTTGTGATATTCTTTACCTTTGCAGACGCAAGTGCAGCCGTGGAGAACATTGATGAATAACCACCCTCGATGCGAATTAAATTTGTAAGCGAGTAGTTAACGTTGAGGTCCAATTCCGTTCCAAGTGTTTTAGTCAGCATCGTGCCAGCGTCGTCCGATACAGCACTTGGCAACTCAAATTGATGTACGTCCAGGGAAAGGGTCAGACGATCATTTGCCTTATACCTGGATTTCACGTAATAATCGATCAGACCATTGGATCCAAAACCATCGGCAACATAAAAATAGTCCATGAAGCCCCAAAATTTATGTGGAGTTCCATACAAGGGATCAAAGCGCTGGAACTTCCTATTTGGATCAGTACCATTATTTCCGGAAGTGATGTCGACGCCGGGGCCAGCACTGAATTTCTTATTTATCTCATATGCGACAGATAAAGAAAGCAAATACTCGTTCAAGGATGTCCCATCACGGTATTTTCCACCTTGATGAAAGGCGCTTGCAGCAATACCAAATCGCTTAAACGCAGTTCCGAAAAAATTACCTCCAGTAGTGTATCTGCTCCACACCTTTCTTTCATAAATAGGAGTTTTCTTCTCAATGTCAGCCGGTGCGAAGTGATACTTGCTGAAGTCATCCTTGAAAAGCAAAAAGGAAGCAGTCCCTGAAGTAAGCTTCTTTGAGATATAAAGGAATTGCATGGACTTGTACATGGCGGCCATACTATTTGTACTGGCCGCGTACCCTACGGGTGTCCCATTGTAAATGGTATTCGCCTTTTGTTCGGCGTTTTGATTAAACCCTGCTCCTAAATGGGCTGTCCATCCTTTGAAATCAAATTTTACTAGTGCTGCATCGTGTCTACGTCCTTGCTGAAGCCAGTCCAGGTTGCCCAGCAAGCGAACGTCGTCATAAACCAATTCCTGCCTACCCACCTTTAAACTTAGGTTACCAATAAATTTGCCGGTGTCTAAAAGATTAATTTCTCCCCAGGCTTCGTGCAACATCAGGCCAGCATTGCTATCAGTGGTATTACGATTGATGCTCGAAGCATCTTGTCCCCATACGCGTACATCCTGGATCGAAGTATAGATTTTATACCGATAACCACCGTAACTCACATTGATGCGGGTGCGCTGAGACAGAAAAAAAGCAGCCGCTGTATCCGACGCCTGAGGAGAGCCTTGGCCGTTCCGGAACTCAGCGCGGGGCCTGAATTGCCCCGAAATGCCAAGCTGAGCAAATGAACCCTGTGTTACGGCCAGCAGTATGCCAAATGTAAAAGCAGCATAGCGTATTTTTAAGGTCATATATCAAGTGTTTGGGTTTGTGTGTACTATAACCAACTCTTCCTTGGGAACCATCGATGACTGGAGGTCAGCAAGCGTTTGTTCCTTAAGACGCGAAGACAGGCTCAACATAAATGCAAGGGCAGAAACGATAATGACGACCACGCCAATGATAAAGAGCGAATCGCTGTACGATAGATTTTCAGATTTAAAAAGAAAGCCGGCGAGCACGGCCCCTACATTTCCGCCTGCACCAACAATTCCTGCCACCACACCAATAGCTTTGGTGTTTAGGAACGGCACCACAGAGTAGGTTGCGCCGTTGGACATTTTAAGGAAGAGGGCAAAGATCAGCATAGTAACAATGGCCCAGGGCAAACTGCTCATGGAAGAGAATATGAGCAGGCCACATCCTTCAAGCAAAAGCAACGCGGCCAACACGATTATGCGCCCTCTTAATCCGAACTTGCTGCCTGCTTTATCGCCTAAGATGCCACCCAATGCGCGCGCGAAAATATTCATCATTCCAAACGTTCCTGCAATAAGTCCGGCCTCGCGCAGTCCCAGGTGAAAATTATCAACGAAGTAGAGCGTTGCTATGTTATCGATAGTGATCTCAATACCAAAACAAGCGCCATAGGCAAGGAACAGGATCCAAACGCGATAGTCTTTGCAGGCACTCCAAAATGCCGAAGATGATTTTTCTTTCGTCACATTCAGGGCTGACGATTCTTTTCGAAGGTCATTTAAATTTCCTGCTGGTGTATCTTTCGTAAAGAAGTAATAGACAAAGGCCATTATGAAAAGTGCAATTCCCGGAACCGCCATACTATATCTCCATGCCTGAGAATCCAGATAGCCAGCGCCCACGAGGGCAGAAAAGATCAATGGCATTACAATTAGGGTTGCACCGCCTCCCATATTACCCCACCCCGCTGCTGTGGCATTTGCAGTACCCACAACGTTAGGAGCGAACATCACAGAAGTATGATACTGTGTGATGACAAACGATGCTCCGATTGCTCCAATGGCCAGACGAAAAAGCAGGAAGCTTTCATAGCTATCACTTAATCCAATGAACATCACTGGCAACGATCCAAAGAGGAGCAGCAATGAATAGGAGATCCTCGGGCCGATCGTATCGCACATCCATCCGAATAGCAAACGGGCAAAAATAGTAATCGATACTGAGGCAATGATGATGTTTCCTATTTGACTTTTCGTCAGTCCAAGATCTTCACGAATGATGGGCATCAAAGGCGCGATACCGAACCATCCGAAGAAACATATAAAGAACGTTAACCATGTTACGTGAAATGCACGCATGGGAATGGATTTAAAATCAAGGAGATTGATTTTAGTGGCTTTTAAAGATTGGCTCATAGTTTCTACGTATTATGTACGTAATAAAACTAAGTAAATTGCGTAAACATTTACGTATAAATACGCAAAAAAAGTTTGATGATGGCTTTTTTCAATAGAAACAACGTTTGCGTAAAACTGAAGGCGTATAGTAAGCTAAATAAGCTAAACGAGGTTTTCTTTAACAGCCTTGTTGATCATATCAATGGCATTGTTGACTTCGAGCTTTTTCATGATGTTGAATCGATGGGTTTCTATCGTCCGGATGCTTTTGTCAAGTGCATCAGCGATCTGCTTATTTTGTTTCCCCTCCACGACCATCCGTAGTATCTCCTTTTCACGTTTGGAGAGATTATAAACATCCTCTTTAACCTCCGAGGGCTTAACGGAAGGTCTGTTACTCAATAACCGGTTAGCTAAGACATTGGAAACGGCGCCGCTAAAATATTTGCTTCCGCCGTGAATTTGCTTTAGTGCTTTTACAAACTCGTTTTTATCAGTGTCTTTAAGCAGATATCCGTGTGCGCCAGCGTCGAGTGCCTGTAATACGTACTCCTCTGAGTCATGCATGGAGAGTATCACGGCTTTAGTATTAGGTGAGAACGATTTCAGTTTGGCAGCTGCTTCCAGTCCCGTCATGCCGGGCATCCGAATGTCAAGGATCAACAAATCGGGCCTCACAGCCCTCGCCACTGCCAAGGCCTCCGTCCCGTTGCCCGCTTCACCCGTTACGATCAGATCCTTATCAAACTCCAACATGGCTTTTAGTCCATTGCGCACCAGTGCGTGATCATCAGCCAGAACGATATTTATCTTCTTATTCTCCATGTGAGTGTGTCTATTTTACACTTGCAGGGGTCGATATCGGTACAGTTAGCGTAACCCTGGTTCCTTTGCCCAATGACGAGTAAATATCCAGGCTTCCATTGATGTATTCTGTGCGCTCATACATATTAAATAGCCCACGACCCGATTCAATGTTTACGCTCCTTTCTTCTACGATACGCGTATCAAAACCTTTTCCTTCATCCCTAACGTCGAAGACTATTTCATTGTCTGCCTGAGACACTCTTACTTCTACGAATGTCGCTGATGAATATTTAATCGCGTTATTAATAGCCTCCTGAATGATCCTGAAAATGTTATTTTCCACTTTCTGAGGCAGCCGGTCAATTTCATGGTCAGCAATCAAAACAAGTTTGACATCGATAAGTTTGCCCATTTCTTTCACAAAAACATTTAGTGCAGCAAGCAGTCCATAGTCCCCGAGTACAGTAGGCTTGAGGTTGAAAGTCACCTTACGAACCTCCTTAATGACAAGTTTGATGAGTTGATCGATTTCCTGCAGCTTTCGTGATACATCCTCTTCTCTCTTGAGATCTACTGATTCTACCTGATATTTTAATGATGTAAGCATTTGGCCAATTCCATCGTGAATGTCCATGGCAATTCTTTTACGTTCCTCCTCCTGCCCTTCCAGTATCAACACAGATCTAAATTTTTGCTGATTGATTTTTTTATCAATCTCTGCCTGATGCTTACTATTTATCTTTTGTTCGGCCCCTTTGCGCTTTGTGATATCTGTTCCCATTACCACTAATTCGTCGATTTCGTTACGGCGATTATAAACAGGTGTGATAATGATGCTTGTCCAGCATTCCTTTCTATCTGCGCCAGTAAAACGAAGCTCATCTTTCCAGGTGTTTCCTTCTGAAACTGAATCGATAACTTCATCCATCCAGTCATTGGCATTTGTTAACCCAAGGAAGAGATCGCTTATTCTGCGAGCCTCGCTGGTATAATTTTTACCTGAGATCTCCGAAAAGGCAGGCGCAATAAACGTGACATTGCCTCCGCGATCGCTTTTTGCATAGAGACGCGGGTTCTCGATCGGCTGGTTAATTTGTGAAATTTGCTCATAGGATTTTTCGAGGGAAGCATAAAGCGAGCTGATCTCATTCGCCATCTTTTTAGAATTCTTTTCGGACAACGTCAGTTTCTCAATCGTTTTATGGATCCGGTCCGTGATGGGTCTGAAAATAAAAATAATCTCTAATGCGATAACCATTAGCGAGAGCGCCAGGAGTATAAACTCGACGATGGAGAGCCGTGCTACCTTTGCTTGTGCTTCCTTATCATACTGTTGCACAATTTCTTCCATTCCGTTTAAGAATAAAGACTCCTCTGACAATATGACCCGCACTTCAGGTTCAACTATCCTATATGGCGTGGCGGCATCATTTTCAATTGCTGAAACAATGGCTTGCGCGCTTCGAGATATGCGTCGGTAGTGAGTGTTTATTTTTTTGAACAGGAAAGTAATTCTTTCACTATTCTTGCCAGAAAGGGCCATGCTGTCATTCCCCGCTAACAGCGCCTGCTGCGAAACTTGAAATATTTGAAGGGCGTTGCGCAGCTCATTCAAATGTTTTGGCCGTTCATCCGATTTGTCATCCTGCAGCAATAAAATGTCTTTGGCTATTTTCTGGCTAAGCATTCGTTGCTTTCCTGCGATGTTTACGACATGCGAATCTGTAAGTTGGTCTTTGAGATAACTTTGAATAAGTACCTGCCCGAGAATTGCCACCGCAGCTATTATACTTAACGCAAAGACGTACCAGACCCCTAGCCGTGAGAACTGGTTCAGCTGAAGGTAGGCATCTGATTTAAAATTGAATCTCATACGTAGCAAAATACGTAAAATACTGAAGCCGGGAAAACTGAAACGTTATCATTAATACGATGCGCGGCGCCAACTAATCACGTGCAGCCACAGCTTGCCGCGGTTATCTGGCAAAGCCGATATAAATGAAGCCCTCTACTACTTTTACCGGGAAGACAGTTATCTTCTCCTCTTCGGCATTCAGGCATTCACCCGTTTGAAGTGAAAAAGTTTTCTTATGAAACGGGCAGGCTACTTTTGGTACACTGTCGTGGGAGCCAGTCAATCCACGGGATAATGCCATTTGCATTTTGTGTGGACATAAGTTCTGGCAAGCATACCATTCGCCTCTTCGCGAGAAATTGAATACAGCAATCTGCAAGTCTTTATATTTCACGCATGCGCCGCCGTTCTCCGGAAAATCGACCGTTCGTGCCGCTTTGAACCAAACGTTGACGATGTCAGTGGTTGAGACAGAGTGCGTTTTCAATTCATTGAGTAGTTCCATTGTCGATGTAAATTCGTGTTTGTCCTATTTCAATTTATTCTGTCTGACAGGATTCCAATCCAGCGGCGATCTTTGCCCACGCGTTTCTACGAATGAAAGCGATGAATCTGCGTCGTCGGAGTTGATGAAGTGTTTGTATTGCTGTTGAAGTTCCGGGTTGTCAACCACCTTCTTCCATTCGCACTCATAATTTTGGATAAGCTCCTGCATTTCATTTTCTAACTGCTGGGCTATTCCGAGAAAGTCATTTACAATTACGTCCCGCAGATATTCCAGGCCGCCTTCCATCTTATTTAACCAGGTAGCGGTACGGGTCAACGGATCGGCTGTGCGTATATAAAACATTAGGAAGCGATCAATTAACCTCGTGCAGGTGTCCGTGTCGACATCATTCACCAGCAGTTTTGCATGTTGTGGGCGGGAGCCTCCGTTACCGCCGACATATAAATTCCACCCTTTCTCTGTCGCTATAATCCCGAAATCTTTGGATTGTGCTTCAGCACATTCGCGTATACATCCAGACACCGCGCCCTTAAGTTTATGTGGAGAGCGTAGACCCTTGTATCGATTTTCAATGAAGATGGCGTATGAAACAGAATCCTGTACTCCAAACCGGCACCAAGTGGATCCGACACAACTTTTAATTGTACGTAAAGATTTGCCGTACGCATGTCCACTCTCGAAGCCAGCGTCTATTAACATTTTCCAAATCTCCGGAAGCTGGTCGACGCGGGCACCAAACATATCAATGCGTTGCCCACCTGTAATTTTGGTGTAGAGATTATAGCGCTTTGCGACACGCCCTATGGCTATAAGCTTTTCTGGCGTAATCTCTCCACCTGCTACCCGCGGCACTACTGAATAGGTGCCACCTTTCTGAATGTTCGCCAGGAAACGATCATTGGTATCCTGAATCACAGGTTGATTTACGATGGGCTCATTCCATATACTGGCGAGCAATGATGCGATGGCGGGCTTACACACTTCGCACCCGTCACCCACGCCATGCAGGTCCAGAATGGTATTATAAGTTTTCAACTCTTTTACTTTGATCAGATCAAACAACCCCTGTCGTGTGTCAGCATTTTGA
>JANNPM010000485.1:0-5739 GCA_031400145.1 Chryseolinea sp.
TGGAAGCTTCCATCGCACCAAAATAGATCGTTTCAAAGATCTCTTCATTAAGCTGCCGGGCTTCCGGAGAATCGAACGGCATGCGTAACATAATAAACGCGTCTGCCAATCCTTGAACGCCTAAGCCAATCGGACGATGGCGCATGTTCGATGTGCGTGCTTCCGGAACAGGATAGTAATTAACATCGATCACCTTATTGAGATTGCGTGTGGCAACCTTGGTGATCTCATATAATTTCTGATGGTCAAATTTGCCCTCCTCGGTGATAAATTTAGGCAGTGCGAGAGACGCAAGATTACAAACCGCGACTTCTTCCGGAGAGGTATATTGTATTATTTCAGTGCAGAGGTTGCTTGACTTGATTGTCCCGAGATTCTTCTGGTTAGATTTCCTGTTAGCAGCATCTTTATACAGTATGTAGGGCGTTCCTGTTTCTATCTGCGACTCGAGGATTTCGAACCATAGATCCTGCGCCTTTATCTGCTTACGGAATTTACCTTCTTTTTCGTACTTGTCGTATCGTCGTTCGAACTCGTCACCATAGACTTCGGCAAGACCGGGGGCTTCATTGGGGCAGAATAATGACCACATTTCATTGTTTTCCACGCGTTGCATGAAAAGGTCGGGTATCCATACCGCGAAGAAAAGATCACGGGCGCGAAGTTCCTCTTTGCCGTGATTCTTCTTCAGGTCAAGGAAATCAAAGATATCCGCGTGCCATGGTTCAAGGTATATGGCGAAGCTTCCTTTGCGTTTGCCACCACCCTGGTCTACATAACGTGCGGTCATGTCAAAATTCCGGAGCATAGGCACAATACCGTTGGATGTTCCCCCTGTGCCTTTGATATAGGAGCCTTTCGCCCGGACATTATGAATGCTTAGTCCAATACCTCCTGCGGATTGAGAGATCTTGGCGCATTGTTTCAACGTATCGTATATACCATCTATGCTGTCATCCTTCATGGTGAGGAGAAAGCATGATGAAAGCTGAGGTTTCGGTGTACCCGCGTTGAACAGGGTAGGTGTAGCGTGCGTGAACCATTTCTCAGAAAGGAGGCTATAAGTTTCGATCGCGGCGGGTATATCTTCCCCGTGTATACCTACGGCTACACGCATGAGGAGATGCTGCGGACGTTCGATGACTTTCCCGTCAACCTTCATCAGATAGGATCGCTCGAGAGTCTTGAATCCAAAATAATCGTAGCTGAAGTCCCGATCGTAGATGATTGCTTCATCAAGCTCTGCCGCGTGTTCCTTTATAACTTTCCACGTTTCTTTTGAGATCAATGGCGCGTTCTCCCCCGTCTTGGGATCAACATAGGTATAAAGACGTTTCATTGTGTTTGAAAACGACTTGCTGGTTACCTTGTGCAGGTTGGATACTGCAATGCGCGCTGCCAGCTTGGCAAAGTCAGGGTGTTTTGTTGTCATCGTTGCCGCGATTTCTGCGGCAAGATTATCCAGCTCCTGTGTGGATACGCCATCATAGAGGCCATTGATCACCTTCATGGCCAGTTCTACTGGGTTGACAAATTTCGGATCTAATCCATAACAGAGCTTTTCGATCCGGGCAGTGATTTTGTCGAACTTAACTGATTCTCTGTGGCCGTCGCGTTTTAGTACAAGCATCTTCGGAAAGGGTTGTGGGTGGGAAAAAGTTTAAAAAGTGATTTAAAATACTTAAAAATCTTCGTTCAGTGAAAACTTGGGTGAGGTTTCTTTTTCCATACTATTAATCACCCCGGCTTTTTGATACTCAGCAACGCGTTTCTCAAAAAAGTTCGTTTTACCCCGCAAAGAAATCATTTCCATGAAGTCAAAAGGATTGGTCGTGTTATAAACTTTCTTACCCACAAGTTCATTTAACAGGCGGTCTGCGACAAATTCAATGTATTCACACATTTGCACAGCATTCATTCCGATCAGGTTAACGGGTAGTGCATCCGTTACAAATTCTTTTTCAATTTCAACAGCATCGCGGATGATGTCAATAACAGTTTGTTCTGGCAGCATATTCACTACATGTTGTGTGTAGAGATGGCACGCGAAGTCACAATGTAAACCCTCATCACGTGAGATGAGTTCATTGGAGAAAGTAAGGCCTGGCATCAACCCGCGTTTTTTCAGCCAGAAGATCGAGCAGAATGATCCTGAAAAGAAAATTCCTTCAACCGCAGCAAAGGCGATAAGCCGTTCCTGAAAAGATCCTTTGCTGATCCACCGGAGCGCCCAGTCGGCTTTCTTTTTTACGCAGGACATTGTGTCAATGGCGTGAAATAGCAGGTCCTTTTGTTTTGGATCTTTTACATAGGTGTCGATCAGCAGGGAATAGGTTTCTGAGTGAATGTTTTCAATAGCGATCTGGAAGCCGTAGAAGAACTTTGCTTCGGTATACTGTACCTCGGAAATAAAGTGCTCCGCGAGATTCTCATTGACGATGCCGTCGCTGGCGGCGAAAAAGGCTAGAACATGGGTTACAAAATGTCTTTCGCCATCATTAAGGTTCGCCCAGTCCCGGAGATCCTGGCTTAAGTCAATTTCTTCGGCCGTCCAGAAACTGGCTTCCGCCTGCTTATAGAATTTCCAGATCTCGTGCTGACGGATCGGGAAAAGAACAAAACGATCTTTATTTTCCTTAAGAATTGGTTCCTCGGAATGGTCATGGCTCATGATACAATATTTGAAGGGTTAAACAAAAAATCAAAAGGGTATCAGCCGCGCTGACACCCATGGATTTTAAATAATATTTTGCTTGATGAAGTGTCGAAACCGCCCCTTCAGCGTCAAGTGTACAAATGAAATAATATGGTTTTAATAATCAAAACGGCGTTTTTAAAGCGTCTCCTCGGATTGTGGAAAACTTGTGGACACTTTGTTGACAGCTAAGTTCCTGTGAAATAGTTGCTTACTGCCAGCTTCGCAGGTGATACTTTTAAAGCTGGGCCTCAGTCAAATTTTTTTAACTTTTTTTCTACGGTTCCCGACATTGCCCGGCAAATTTTCGGACCTGTTTTTCCGACTTCTCAAATCTTTCTTTACCTTTGCAGTCCAATTTTCAAAAAACCATGTACGCAATAGTTGACATTGCCGGCAAACAATTCAAAGTGGCGAAGGACCAGTATATCTACGCCCCTAAAATGGAAGGTGAAGCGGGCGCAGCAATAAGCTTTGATAAGGTTCTTCTCATTGACGACGGAGCATCTGTAAATGTTGGCGTACCGCTGATTGGCGGTGCTGTGGTTTCTGGAACGATCCTAGAGCATGTGAAGGGCGATAAGGTTATCGTCTTCAAAAAGAAAAGAAGGAAAGGGTATGTCAAGAAAAATGGACATCGCCAGCAATACACAAAGATCCAGATTGAAAGCATCGGATAACGAAGCTTTTCAGACGATAACATTAAGGTAAGCATCAAGTAAGGAGCAATGGCACACAAAAAAGGTGAAGGTAAAGTAAAAAATGGACGTGAATCGGAAAGCAAGCGTCTGGGCATTAAGGTCTTCGGTGGTCAACAGGTAATCGCCGGAAACATAATCGTCCGTCAGCGGGGTACCAAGCACCATCCTAGCAAGAATGTTGGCATTGGAAAAGATCACACCTTATTTGCGCTGACGAACGGTGTGGTGGTATTTAAAAAGAAGCGGGAAGGAAAGTCTTACGTGTCGGTTGAACCGGCGGCGCAAGTATAAGAATTTATGGACTTAATTTAAGAAAAGGGGAACTCGAAAGAGCGCCCCTTTTTACGTTTAAGCCCTCATGTGATTAGGCCAGTTGCTAATTTTATTTTTTTTTGTTTTCATTTATTATTTGCAGGTGGGGTGTAAAATTAGGCGGTGCACACGTTTTGTTGCTTTATTTTAATTTAACTGCCTCCAATCGAACCTCTTATCGTCAGGGAAGGGTATTTTTTTTGTGAAAAGTCCCGTAGATTGAGATGTATTCTATTCTAAACCTAACCTAAACGTATGAAGAAAATTTTACTGGCATGTGCTGCGTTAGCTTTTTCCTGCGCGCTCGTAGCCCAGGACCTAACCGTGACCGGCAAAGTGACCGCAGCAGAAGACGGCTCACCATTACCCGGTGTCAATGTAATCGTGAAAGGCACTACAAATGGTGCCGTGACTGATTCCGACGGAGTGTATACCTTATCCGCGCCTGAATCAGCCACCGAACTTGTCTATTCCTTTATTGGAATGACGACTGTTGAAGTGTCCATTGCAGGACGTTCTACGATAGACGTCCAGCTTACTATGGATGTCACTCAGCTTTCTGAAATTGTTGTTACCGGCGTCGGTGTAGCAACGGACAAACGGAAACTTGGTATCTCGGTGGAGTCGATTACTTCCGGGGAACTGCCCCCCGCGCCCACCGCTTCGATAGACCAGGCATTGATTGGTAAAATTCCGGGCGCTCAGATCAGCAGTACCAATGGAACTCCGGGGGCAGACGTGAATATTCTACTCCGTGGTATCAATACCATCAACCGCGGTACAGCTCCGATGATTCTCATTGATGGTATTCAGGTAGCCTCAACAAATTTGAATACCATAGATCTCAATACCATTGACCGGGTCGAAGTTGTCCAGGGTGCATCCGCCGCTACAATCTATGGCGCGCAGGGCGCGAACGGCGTTATTCAGCTATTCTCAAAGAAGGGTAAAGCAGGGAGACTCAATATCGATTTCTCAAGCAGCATTGCCAATAACACCTATTTGAATATTGGAGATGTTCGGAAGGCCAGGTTTCATGCTTTTGTCACAGATGCAGACAATAACGTAATTGGGACATCGGGCAACCCGTTGACCCTGGATCCTGAAACATTGATCTACAGTGAAAATGTGCAATACAGTCCTTTGAGTCTGACCAGCGTTTTGAATAAGCCATACGACAGGAATCTCCAATACTATGATCATTTTGACTACTTTTTCAAGTCTGCCAACACCTTTAACAACAGTGTGAGCGTTTCCGGGGGAAAGGATAAGGTCGATTTCGCCTTTTCTGCCTCGAACAATCATCAGGAGAGTAACATCATCGAGAATGGTAGTGTGTCGCGCAGTAATTTCGCATCCAATGTTGGCTTTCAGCTTGCCAAAGGACTAACATTTCGCACGATTACCCAACTGGCTTATACGAAGAACACAATAAGGACGTCTGACAGAGATATTATGTTCAGTGTCAACAACGCACGCCCTTTTGCCCCTGCGGAGCGTGCTGTCGAATCGGCCATGGAGATCCGGGGGTTTTCCAAGCAGCGTTCCGGGGAAAAGATCGTCTTTCGCAATACCTCGAAAGACCTGTTTGCATCCGGTTTCGGCATCGCCCAACGGCTCTCATGAAATCTACCGCCTCAATTCCTTGAGTGCGCCGATAACGCTGCCCGCCGCCTGCTCCCAATTCAGATCTCGCGCATAACGATCATAGCTTGACAGCGCGAGCGCGAGATATTCCCTGGAGCCTGGAGCATTCTCTTGAACAAAATTGGCGTATTCGGCGGTTTCGGCTGAAAGCGGAAAGGCCCGGCCATTTTCGCCCTTGCTCACCACGCTGGAGATTCCTCCAACGTCCGTGGTCAGAACGGGGACAGCGAACGAATTGGCCTCCGCTAGAACGACTGGAACGCAATCGGCCCGCGTTGGCAGAACAAGAAAGTGCGAGCGCAGATAGAGTTCGCGAAGCCTCTGGCGCCCGGCCTCGGTCGCCTTGGAAATGAATCCGGCCGAAGTCGCATAGCCGGGCAGTTC
>JANNPM010000489.1:0-2404 GCA_031400145.1 Chryseolinea sp.
GGATGCAACGCTCCATGTGGAGTTTGATCTTGTCGCCGATGTCTATTTTTTCAAATCTGCGTCTTTCCTCTTCGTAACGGGTTTTGGCGGCCCCATGCTCGTACGCCAGATTCTGCAGATCGCATTCGCCGGCCTGATCACAAATCGGACATTCCAGGGGGTGATTGATCAGTAAAAACTCGACAACCCCCTTACGCGCTTCCAGTACATCGGGTGCCGTGAGATTCTGAACGATCATTCCATCCATAACCGGCGTGCGGCACGAAGCCACCAACTTTGGCATCGGCCGTGGATCTTTTGTCGATCCCTGCGTTACCTTAACAAGACAAACACGGCATTTTCCGCCTGTATCCTTAAGAGTAGAGTAGTAGCACATCGCTGGCGGAACGAGATCCCCGCCAATTTGCCGCGCTGCATTCAGAATAGAGGTTCCATCAGGAACCTCCGTCTCAATACCATCTATTGTTACCTTTGCCATAATATTTCGCCCCGGGGCAATAAAATGTTCTGCTCCTATTTCAAATAGCTACTGTCCTGCTACTGACAATACTGCTTCCATCGGTTCAATCTCGAAATGCTTCGGATTTTTTACCTTCTCCGGAAACCTCACATGATACTCAAACTCATCCCTGAAGTGTCTTATCGCACTGGCTACTGGCCATGCGGCAGCGTCACCCAACGGACAAATCGTGTTGCCTTCGATCTTCTTTGCAACATCGACCAACAAATCGATATCTTCTGCATGACCGTGACCGTGTTCGATGCGATGTAATACTTTCTCCATCCAGCCGGTGCCTTCGCGGCAAGGGCTGCACTGCCCGCACGATTCATGATGATAAAACCGTGCAAATGTCCATAAATTCCGGACTATGCAGGCGGTTTCGTCCATGACAATAAATCCGCCCGACCCAAGCATTGTACCGGTCGCAAAACCACCTTCTGACAGGGATTCGTACGTCATTACCCGCGGTTCGCCCTTGGCGTTTTTCAAGATGAGCGATGCGGGCAAAATAGGTACGGATGAGCCTCCAGCCACAACAGCTTTCAATTTTCTACCCTTCCAGATGCCTCCACAAAACTCATCTGAATAAATGAATTCTTCTACCGGAAGGCCCAGTTCAATTTCATAAACTCCCGGCTTATTGATGTGACCGCTGGCTGAAATGAGCTTAGTACCTGTGCTCTTTCCAATACCGATATCATTGTATTTATCACCCGACAAATTGACGATGGACACGACGGCAGCAATAGTCTCCACGTTGTTCACTACGGTAGGGGAGGCATATAGGCCGGCAATGGCGGGGAAGGGTGGCTTTAGACGTGGAAGGCCACGCTTTCCTTCAAGCGATTCAAGCAGCGCTGTTTCCTCACCGCATATGTAGGCACCAGCACCAGGATGAACATAGAGCTCGAGCGTAAAGTCTGATCCCAGAATATTGTTTCCAACATAGCCGGCATTGCGCGCTTCTTCAATTGCTTTTTCAAGAATTGGGACAAGGTACATATACTCTCCGCGGATATAGATGTACGATACCTTTGCGCCAAGAGCATAGCTCGAGGTGATCATTCCTTCAATGAGCAGATGAGGGATCTTCTCCATGAGATACCTGTCCTTGAAAGTCCCGGGTTCGCTTTCATCGGCGTTGCAAACCAAATATCTCGGCTTGTCGGACTTGCGATCCATAAAGCTCCATTTCATACCCGCAGGAAAACCTGCACCTCCTCTGCCACGGATACCGGAGATCTTCACCTCTTCCGTTACCTGGTCAGGGGTCATCTTCAGTGCTTTTTCCACTGAAGCATATCCACCCTTGCTGCGATACACCTCAAAGGTTTCAATGCCGGGCACATTGACGTGTTCTAGTAATATTTGCTTTCCCATAGTAATCAAATAGGCATACATATCCCTCCTCAACACGAGATAAGCGTGTATCAGCGGGTTTCTGTAAGTGCTTTCATATAAGTACTGCGCTTGCCGGAAGCTTTCAGCTTTTCGACCAGCGCGTCGACTTTTTCAATTGTGAGATCTTCATAATATTCTGCGCCGCATTGCAGCATCGGCGCCGTTCCACATGCACCGAGACACTCAACCGTCTTCAGAGAAAACATTTTGTCTGATGTTGTCTCACCATTCTTGATACCGAGCTTATTTTCAAGGTGCTCTACGATGTCATCTGCCCCACGCAACCAGCAAGGTCCGGTGCGGCAGACTTCCAGCAGGCATTTGCCTACAGGCTTAAGGTTGTACATAGAGTAGAACGTTGCCACCTCATAGACTTCTATGGGCTGAATTTTCAGCAACGACGCTACGTAGTCCATTACCGGTGGACTAAGCCAACCATCAAATTCTGACTGCGCCATATGCAATATGGGAAGCAGCGCAGACTTCTGCCTGCCTTCCGGA
>JANNPM010000497.1:0-2738 GCA_031400145.1 Chryseolinea sp.
ACTTAACATGTGGTCCAAATTTTGGGGAGTATTATAGTCGTTCTTTAACATTGATGGAATTTCTGATATTTTCTTATTTCAATTTCATCATGCGATTCTGGATGGATGGAGTGTTGCCTCTTTGAATACGGAACTATTCCAAATATATCGAATGCTTGAAAATAATCAGCCTGTTTATTTGCAACGGTTGAAGTCTACTAATAGGGATACCGTAATTGACCAATTGCGTGCCAAAAATAATCAGGACGATCTAAATTTTTGGAGAAACGAATTGATGGGTTATAAGCGAGTTGAACTATTCGATAACGATAATACTAACGATAGTCTGACGCGGACCTATGATGTTAACTTCAAGAAAGCCATGATCAAAAAGTGTGCTTTAGATGGAATTTCCTTAAAGACCGTATTGTACGCCACATTTACCTATGCAATCAGAATGACAATGTATGCCGATGATTTTGTAGTGGGAATGGTCTCTAATCATCGTCCTTTGGTGGAAGACGGAGAAAAAATACTTGGATGTTTCCTGAATACGGTGCCCGTTAGAAATAGGCTTGAAAGCGTTGGTGATATGAGCTGGAGTAGTTACTTCAAAAGTGTCGATCAGCAGCTTATAGCACTAAAGCGTTCGGAGCGGTTGCCCTTATATGAAATTGCAAAAATTGTTAATGAAGATGTGACCCATGCCTATCCGTTGTTTGATGTATTGTTTAATTATATGGATTTTCATGTTTATAAGGATATTGAAAAGCAAGAACAACTCAGCTCATCACCGCACATCACCGTAGATTCTTTTGCGATTACCAATACCGCATTTGATTTTAACGTTGACGTCTCTGGAGAGATATTAAGCTTTGACTATCGGTTAAGAAAGCAGTTCACACAAGATCTGACGTTAGAAAAAATACATGCTTTTGTCGACAGGATCATGTCAGACTATATCAAGGATCAGACCTCCAGAATTGAAGATACAAATTTCTTATCCCAGGAAGACGTTAAGCAATCGTTTGCCAGCTTAATGGATAAGGTTCTACGAAGTAATTAATTTCTATTAAGCATGATTTTCTTGAGTCGTGGTCTTTACGATGAAAGTATATGACTGAACATTTTTCTGATGACTTCTGGAGAACTTGAAGCTGGGAAAATGATAAACCTTTGAATGATAAAATAATTAAACGTGCCAAATGATAAAGGAGAATATTGTTGACGTATACCCGATGAGCGACGTACAAAAGGGAATGGTTTTTTCAACATTGAAAGATCCCCAAGGCATCGCTTATTTTGATCAATTTGTATACTATGTTCCCAAAATAGAGCATGTTGATCTTTTTGAAAGATCGTTAAGTCTCATGATGGACATACATCCTGTGTTACGAACAGGTTTCGAAATAGAGAAGTACGGGGAACCGGTGCAAATTGTGTATCGAAACGTTTATCCTATACTTAACGTCGAAGATTTGACACACCTTACTGAGCAGGATCAGTATACCTACATCAAAAATTATATGGCTGAGGAACGTCTGAAGCCGTACAATTTTGACCATCCTCCTTTATGGAGAATGACTGTTTTTACTGTTGATCTCGAGAACAGTTTGTATTTCGTACAATTCCATCATGCTATTCTGGATGGATGGAGTATGGCATCATTTAACACACAGCTTTCCGCAGTTTATGCTGAACTAATTACCAATCCGCAATATAGACCTTCTCCGCTAAAGGTATCGGTGAAGGATGCTATTGCTGAAGAGATTTTGGAAAAAAGCAATTCACAAACAATTCAATTCTGGAAAGATAAATTAACATCATATAATAGACTGAATGTTTTTACCAGTAAAGCTGAGTTTAATGAACTCAGAAGATATCTGGACATGAATGTTACCGACAATTTGAAACAGAAATCTGCAGATCAGGGGCTTTCGTATAAAAATGTTTTGTATGGCGCTTTTGTCTACGTGCTAAAGATGCTGTCGTTAGAGGACGACTTTGTCTGCGGAATAGTTTCAAATACTAGACCTGACTTGAAGGATAGCGATAAGGTGCTGGGCTGTTTTATCAATACCCTGCCAATGCGATTGACTTTGAAAGAATTTGAGACAGCAACTTGGCTCGCATATTTTAAAGGTATTGAAGCTGAAATGAAAGTCCTTAAGTCGAAAGACCGTTCTACACTTTCTGAGATTTCAAAGATTGTAGGGCAACGGATGGGTTCGGAGAACCCTTTTTATGATATTCTCTATAATCACATTGATTTTTATGATTTGTATAAGCAGGTAAATATTACTTCTAAGGACAAACATCTTAAACTCAAATCGTTTGCTGTTCTCAATAGCTACTTAGATGCAAATATTATCGACGTTACTGGCAAACCAATAGAATTTCACCTTCGAACCGCGATGGCATTTAAGTCTGGATATTCGCTTGATCTAATTCACCGCTTCATTGAAAGGATAATCGGCATCTTTTTGAAAACCCCGGATCTTAAAATTTCTGAAACGAGTTTTCTTTCCAACTCCGATCATAATTTGCTGAGTTCCTTCAATTCCACGGATGTTTCGTATTCACCTTTGACTGTTCTGGATTTGTATCGTTCTGTTGTTGAAGGTTATGGAGATGAAGCTGCTATTACTTTTCGGGGATCGACCTTGCGCTACTCCACGGTTGAATCGGTATCCAGTCAGTTGTGTAATTATCTTCAGGATCGTTTTGGAGTTGAGCGCGGTGATCTGATCGGTATTTGC
>JANNPM010000505.1:0-3266 GCA_031400145.1 Chryseolinea sp.
CAACTGCATTCCGGGGAACATATCAATAGTATCCCACCAGTCCAGTTCCGTGATGGCATTTGCGTGAATTCCCCAATATTCCAAATGTTCGCCAACGCCAAGCGTTGTGAATACCCGCTTGATGCCAGGCATAAGCTGGAGTATAGTTTGATAATCTAAATGATCGTAATGATCGTGCGTAATGATCAACGCGTCGATATGAGGCATGTCGGCAGATGTGTAAGCGCGAACAGTTTTAAAACTCTTCACGCCGACGGATTGAAAAGGGGAGGCCCGTGTGCCAAACACAGGATCTACCAGTATATTTTTTTCACTTAGCCGGATTAAATACGACGAATGTCCAAACCAGATTACTGCGTCATCGTTGTTGATGATTCGCAGGTCAGTAAAAAAAACAGGTAGCTGTACCGTTGGATTTCGATCAACTCCTTTACCTAATAACTTAAGTGTAAGATCTAAATATGAGGCTCCCTTGGCCATCATGTTGGTCTCGCTAAGATTATGAAAAATCCCGTTGCGATATTGTGGAGAAGTTTTTATTCGAGCCAGTCGCTTGCCAGAAGGACTTCTTCCGAATGATTTAGGCATAAAGCGATATTCAATCATAGATTATACGATTATACTATTTACGTGCAACACTCATTGCCATTTATGACAATTTAATGAGTCTTATGAACTGTATCTCACATGTGTAATACTTTACACAAACTGACCAACGCAACACCGTCGCAACTTCGCAAGTATATTCGCAATAGTTGCGACACGCTTTGCGACTCGTTGCAATTATTTTTTTTTCGTTGAAGTGACAAAAATTGCAGTTTAAATTATGTCCGATACTCTCTTGCTTTTCAGGAAGTTACCATTCGTTCAAACAATTATATTATGATGGCGGAGATTTCTTGGTAGGAAAGTATTATTTCATTCAAAATCATATTTCTAATTTTATCAACCCTCTCACTGCAATAATCGACCACTGTCGTAAAATTTCCCCTTTAACAGGGCCTGGTTTTGGTAATAATCAGCAGTTGCGTTCTTGAACGACACGTTGGTAAGCAAACATGGCTGATAAGCAACGATCATCCATTTAATTTAATAAGTGGTACAATTTTTTCTTTAGACGGATAGGCTTTAATCAAAATAGAAATGAAAAGGGTAACAGTAATGCTAACCATCGGCTTGTTAGGCTTCATGGTTATTGGGTCGGATCTGCAGAGTGCGGCTCCGGCGGCTGAGAAAATTTCTAAGAAATCCTGCAAGGGATACACAGTGATCGAATCGAACAAAGGAATCGATTGCAACGGAGATACTATTCGCCTGGTTCGCACTGCGGGATTTTATGAGCGTGTGAGGGAAGACGCCCGTCGTAACGATCTAAATCATCATGAGATTAGCTCCCAAATATTTTAGAGGCTTCGTTGTTTGATTCGATGAGCGCCAGTTCCTAGTTTTGGATACCCTCACTCACTTTGCAATCGGTGCCTGTGTCGGAGAGGTCATCGGATCGAAGAGCATCGGGAAGCGGGCGCTTATCGTAGGAGGCGCTGCACAGCTGATTCCAGACATTGACGTTTTGTTTTCCATCACACTTGATCCGGCATCTAACGCCCTTGCACACCGCGGATTAACACATTCTTTTCTGTTTGCTCTCATTCTAACGCCAATACTTGCAAGGTGCTTCGTAAGATGGTGGCGAGGAACTCCCATGCCATTTAATTTTTGGGTAAGGTTTCTGGGGATGCAAATAATCCTGCATGTGCTTTTAGATGCCTGCAATGCCTATGGCACGGGTTGGTTCGAACCATTTAACCATTACCGCGTTTCACTGCATACAATATTCGTCGCTGATCCATTTTTTTCGATACCGGCTGGCCTTGCATGTTGCGCATTATTCATTGTTACCCTGAGCTACAAAGGGCGCGTTGCCATTGCCCTCTGCGGCCTTGTTCTATGCTCACTTTATCTTGGATACAGTCTTACAAATAAACTGATAATCGACCGGGCAGTTCAACATGCACTCAAGAACCAGTCGATACCGTATGACAAATATCTTACAACGCCAACTCCATTTAATAACTGGCTTTGGTTTGTTGCTACCAGCAATAATCAGGGAAGCTATGTAGGCTACCGTTCGGTATTTGATAGTGACGCGGAAATGAATTTTGAATTCTTTCCCCGAAATGATTCGTTGGTCTCAAAGGCTTCAGACAAAGATGAGGTAGCCCGGTTGATCCGCTTCTCACAGGGCTTTTACACGCTGAGTTCGAAGGCAGATACCCTCGTATTTAATGATCTTAGATTTGGCCAGATGATGGGATGGCAGCATCCGCGCGCGCAATTTGCGTTCCACTACTATTTATCTCCTCCGTTGGATAACAAACTTGTTTTGCAACGCGGCCGGTTCGCCAACTGGGATAGATCGGGAGTGAAAGCATTTCTTCGACGGATCCGTGGAGAAAAACAGGGGACGGAGTAATCTGTTATTTGTAGCGCCTGATTCCGCCGTGTGTGAACCGAAACGTAAATACCACCAGAAACAACCTTGATAACGCATAGGCCACCCGGTAGAAAACTGCATTCCACCAATGTGTTTGACGGTCAAAAGACTGCGGAGTGATCTTATCGCAATCCTCTGAGATTATCTTTTCGAGCGCCTGGTCTGCTGCATTTGAAAACTCTGAGTCCTTAACGTCAAGGTTTAATTCGATACTGGCATAAGCGCTCAGGTCATTAAAGTTATATGAGCCAACTGTTACCCAGCGTCCGTCGCAGGAAGCCATTTTTCCATGAAGGACTTTTTCCCGGTATTCATATATTTCAATATTGTGCCCCAGCAGCCATGGATAGAAAAACCTTTCAGCTTGTTTGGCTATCGGTATATCCGATATCTTCGTAAGAATTATTCTTATCCGAATTCCACGTCTGGCCGCAATCACCAAATTTTTTCGAAACACCCTGCCAGGCATGAAGTAGCTCGACATGATGGTGATATTGGTTTGCGCTTTATGAAACATTTCAATGTAGCTCCTGGATATCTGATTTTTGTTGAGCGCCCAATCGTTGATGCGTACGCGAACCAGGCAATCGCCCACTTCGAATCTCGGAATATGAGGACGATAACCCACCGGCGGACGTTTAAACCACATGTTCACACAGCGGTTATGGAGTTCCACCGACACTTCTCCTGTTACACGTGTGGCCCAATCCAGCCACGCAGGCTCATCCGGCATATCATTATAACGGTTGCTGATGTTTACCCCGCTCACCAG